>CAYMFZ010000545.1:0-4233 GCA_964389585.1 uncultured Pirellulaceae bacterium
GTTAGCACCCGGTTCTGCCGCGTAAAACCGGACGCTAACGCGTGGTGGCTGATTTTCAAAATCCTAGTCTCTAGGGCTGACTAACCACTAGAACCATTTGCTCTAGGATAAATGGCTCATCGAATATCTCAATCGAATGGCTTAATCGAATATCTCAAGCGAATGGGTAAAAACGAACTTGCTCACCTGCTGGATGTTCATTTGAATCTGCTGGGAAAAAAATCAAACCATCGGCTTCGCCCAACGCGAAGAGATCGGAAGACCCGCGCCAGATCAAAGGCTTAAACTTCCTCAGCGTTGAATCATCGTTGATCAGTTTCGCTGGCCAATAAGTCGGACGCCCACCTCGCGTTTGGTGGGCTTCGGTTAGTTCGCCAAAAACCGAAAGTGAGTTTTCAACCGCGCCGCCCACGAGCTTTCGTATTGCGGCACGTACGAAAAGCCGAAACCCAACTAGACTACTGACCGGATTGCCAGGCAAGCCGAACACAATCGTCTTGCTCGTCCCGTCTTCCAAGACACCAAACCAAATCGGCTTTCCAGGCTTCACAAACACTTTGTGAAAAACTTGTTTCACGCCCAACTCTTGCAAGATGCCTGGCACCAGATCCATCGTGCCTGCTGAAACACCACCTGACAACAAGAGAACATCATGCGAAAGGCCTTGCTCGATTAAAGCTTTCAATTGATCGGCGTCATCTCGACCAACTCCAAGATCGGTCACGTTGAGGCCCAACCCCTCAGCCATCGCGACCAACATTGGCCCATTGCTGTTTCGAATTTGTCCCTTTCCAGGAATGGTTCGGCAGTCCACCAGTTCGTTTCCAGTTGGCAAGACGGCGACGCGCGGGATTATCGCTGCTTCAACTTCGAAAGCGCCGACTTCCGCGAGCAAGCCAATATCGGTTGGCCGCACGACATGCCCTGCGTTGAAAACAGTTTGGCCTTTGTTGAAGTTCACTCCCGTTCTTAAAACGTGTTTCTCAGCCGCGAGGGAATCGACTTTTAGATTGACGAAACGGTCTTCGCCAACATCTTCTGTTTCGGTTTGCTCGACCATCACGACCGCATCTGCTCCCAAAGGAATTGGGCCACCCGTCATGACTTGCGCCGCCTGCCCTAGGCCAAGCTCTTTTGTTGGCCAGTCACCCGCAATGATCGTTTCAGTTACCAACAACCGTAATTGGCCAGTCGCGACATCGGCGCTTCGAACGGCGAACCCATCCATGACAGATTTATCGTGCGGCGGGGAGTTCACGTCAGCTTTGATATCACTCGCAAGAACTCGACCAACGGCTCGCGCCAACGCAACTTGCTCGGTTGCCAAACGAACAACATTTTTGTCAATCAACGTGAAAGCTTCTTCAATCGAAATCATTAGACTGATATCTCGACAAAGTTTCGCAGTAAATCAATTCCTCGTTCGGTCAGGAAACTCTCAGGGTGGAATTGCACGCCAAACGTTGGATGAGTTTTATGCTGGACCGCCATGATTTCTTTGGAACCATCGGGAGCCTGAGCCCAGGCCGTCACTTCAAATTCACTTGAAAGCGTATCAGGCTGGATCACAAGACTGTGGTATCGCGTGGCGGTCATTGGATTCGGCAAGCCGGCAAAAATCGCTTGTCCGTTATGCTCAATCTCGTCCGTTTTACCGTGCATCAACTGTTCGGCTCGAACAATCGTGCCGCCGGTTGCCTGACCAATGGATTGGTGCCCAAGGCAGACTCCTAACAAAGGAATTCGACCATGAAACCGGCTAACACATTCGACCGAGATACCGGCTTCGTTTGGCGTGCAAGGGCCAGGCGAGATGATCACATGCGATGGAGCAAGCGATTCAATTTCGTCGACCGTGATTTTGTCATTCCGATGAACTTGAATGTCAAGTGAACCATCCAATTCGCCAAGCCGCTGGACGAGGTTGTAGGTAAAGGAATCGTAATTATCGACGATTAAGATCATGGAACACCTACACGAAGAGAGTTGTAATGGAAAGCGTTTACCTTAATGGGCAATCAGATTGAGCAGATCATCGCTGCAAACTATTGTCTATGAGTAACCAGGCTAACCATCCGGAGCAAAAACGTTTTGACCACGGAGTGATCAACGACAATCCGAAATTTGACTTACTTCTCCGCCGGTCCGGTTTTCATTTGAAAACGCCCGTGATCCGAAGCCAAATTAACGGCGACGTAGTAGAGCTTGGCCGCAGAAACCAGTTTCTTGAAATTGATTTCGCTGACAAAGTCTGAAGGTTTGTGATAGTCAGGATGGAATCCACCGAACAGAAACGAGACGGGTACGCCCTTCTTGAAAAAGTTGATCTGGTCACTTCGATTCCAAACGTCTTCTTGATCAAGTTCGAAACGAAAGCCAACGTATTTGTTTGCTTGCAGGACGATATCGTGAATGTCCGTCTCACCCTTTTGGCTTCCTACCAAATGGATACTGCCTTCGTTTGCTTCCGACGTTTCGTTATCAGTTTCTTCATTACGACCCACCATATCAATATTGAACATGCAAATCATGTTTTCAAGTGGCTTTGTTGGATTGTCGCAGTAGTGTTTCGAGCCAACCAAGCCGATCTCCTCTGCGGCAAACCAAATGAACAAAACACTTCGTTTCGGTCGTGATCCATTGGTTGCAAACGCTTTCGCGATATTGAGAACAGCCGTCGATCCTGAGCCATTATCATCAGCTCCCGGATAAACTTGACCGCCACGAATTCCCAAGTGATCAAGGTGTGATCCCAGCACAACGTATTCGTGTTTGAGATCAGGATCGGAGCCTTCCAACCAGGCCACAACGTTTGGGACGGCGGCGAGCTCTTCGCGATAACGCATCCGAAGCGTGACTTCCTTTTTCACACCGACGTTGTTGCCAGCTTGCTCGAACGTGTCATAGATTTCGATTCCGTCTCCCTCTAGCTGGCCCATCCAACTTGTTTTTCCACCAAGTCCCTCAATCAACTTGACGGCTGCTTCCTGAGTGATGGTTCCCGATACGCTGGTTGAACGACGGCGTCGACCTTCACGAACCAACTGCGATATTGAATTAGGTGTTGTGTCAATCACTCGAATTGCCGCTAGTGGTCGCTGCCCGGCAATGACACCTGGCGCGTCACTAAGTGCCTTTTCATCGGCAACGTAAAACACGATTTTTCCGCGAAGAGAAACCGACTCGTCAAATTGAATTTTTTCACCAGAGAAGTTCACAAAAACAACTTCGCCTGTCGTCTCTTGTTGATCCGTATAACGCTCGAAACCTAGATTCCCTTTGCCTTCAATTTTCAATCCATCTGGCCCCTCAATAAAACACTTTTCAATCAAAGGCAAGCGTCGCTTCATGGGCAGCATTTGAAAGTAGGTTCCATTGTCTCCAATTGGCTCTAGCCCAAACTCAGCAAGTTTTCCGGCGACCCAATGGGCGGCTTTTGTATAACCGGGTTGCCCCGTCCCGCGTCCTTCAAATCCTGGTCCGGCCAAAACCGAGAGCCACTCTTTTGACTGCTCCAAATTGATCGAATCGAATCCAGCTTGAAGATCTTCAGGAGGCGGCGGCAACGTTCCATACTGAGCATTGACGATGCCTGAAGAGCAAATGACGATTGCCAAAAAGCAAATAGTTGAGCGTGTGAACGTTTCGAAAGCGGTCATGGGCTGCCTGAATTGAGAGCTTATTTTGCGGATACGATTGAAAATTGACGATCAACTGGCTTGTGAAATGGCCGCGAGTTGAAGTCACCAGCCTAGTTGTTTAAAACCATTTTTTCTACGGCCCATTTCGAGCTAACCTTTAGTTAGCCTTTGAACAGTTTTCTGCAGCAAGTGAAATTCTTAATAACCTTTCACTGAAAAGGGACTTGGCATCGACCCCGTCAGCTACAACCAAACCGCTTGGGACAAAATGGCGCTTGCAGGCGACAAGTATTACCATGCGATGACGACCAAGCAAATTGAGCGCGCCCGGCAAGGCGAGTGGAAGATTCGTGTCACGCCAACCAAGCCTGTTCCGCGCGAATGGCTCGAACCGGTCGTTGGAAAGTCGATTCTTTGTTTAGCCGGTGGGGGAGGGCAGCAAGCCCCAATTCTGTCCGCGCTTGGTGGCTCTGTCACGGTTTACGACCTAAGCCCGCAGCAAATATTGCTAGACAAGCAAATCGCTGAACGTGAAGGGCTGTCGATCGATACATAATGTGGCGACATGCGAGACATAACCAAGTTCAACGAA
>CAYMFZ010000546.1:0-2022 GCA_964389585.1 uncultured Pirellulaceae bacterium
TTGCTTTGCCTTTTTGACACGGAAGGACCATGTGCCAATGGCGTAAAAGATTCACAACGAACAAAGACATCGGATAGCACCACGAAGACGATTTCGATCGTTTGGGGCACGAGTGAATTGGCTGGGCGAACGAAAGCAACAACGGATTGGTACTGGGAGTTATTGAAGTCCGTGGGAGCAACGTGCAAAGCAATCAGCTAAATTGGGCCACAGGAAACGCGATATTCACACTTACTTTCGATTCTCAACACAAATTTCAAAACTCAGTTACAACAAACAAAGAAGCAAATAAGAAAATCGAGACGAGCCACAAGAGCATGTTGGTGCGGGCCAACACACAACCAATGACCCGCCTCTTTTTTCTACACCAGTCATTTATTGAACTCAAAAGCCGTTACAAAGTTTCGCTGTCAAAATGACAAAAACTCAACCTCACTGGCACCTGCGATTTCGGCTTTGGCATTTATTTTTGACCGTCACCGTGATCGCTTTTTTACTTTGGACTTACACCCAAGCAGGCATGGCCACGGCTGAAATTGAAATACAGGGCATTCAACTAGAGACCCCAAGAAACGGACACCAGATTGTTCATTCGCTAGACTACAGATTCCTTGAGCCTGAGGAACTTTATCAGTCAATGCACGTTGTTTTTTTCAGGCGCCCAGCCGCGGCAAATGAACCTGTTGAAGTAGGCAAACGAATTCGTTTTCGGTATCGTGCAAGAGGTGTTTTTTGGCTGAAACAACAAAACCCAAACACGCTGGCAATTCGGTTGCTAGGCTTAGACGAAGAGAACATCAACGAGATTATTTCCGTAGTTCAAATGCCTGAATCCAATGAGTAGCGAATCGAATTCGAATCTTGAAACTGCGGTTTCTGATCCAGCGATAAAAGCTCGCCGTTGGTATTATCGACTGGCCGTGATATTCACATTCGGTTTTTGTTTTTTGCTTTGGATATGGTCAATCGGATTTGCTTATTGTTTGGATGACAATATTCCGTTCGTCGTCGCCAAAATACTTGCCGCCGTCATTGCTTCTGCTGCCCCATTTTCATTTTGGTGGTTTCGAAAAAAGCACTTTGCTTGGCCGCTCTTGACCATCGGGGGCATTTTCATCGGTTGTTTGCTTGCCTTTTCCACGATGAAGCCAACGCATGACCGCGATTGGGGACTGGCTCAAACGATACTTCCTTTTGCGGTAATCGACACCGACGAGAATGGCCAACCCATTAGCGTCGAGGTACGAAACATTCGAGCCAATCGATACGGCCCAGTCTCGCCCGATCACCAATCGCACTACGATGACACCTACGATCTTTCGAAGCTGGATTCGATTTGGTTTGGCGTCGATCGGTTTACCGAACTCGAACCATTGGCCCATACGTTCTTAAGTTTTGGATTCAAAGACGGCGATCACCGCGCCAACTACTTGGCGTTTTCCGTTGAGACTCGTCGCGAAAAAGACGAAGAGCTTTATTCACCCATTCGTGGCTTGTATAAGAATTACGAACTCATTTACGTGATCGCCGACGAACAAGATGTGTTATCCGTGCGGTCAGATGTTCGCGATCATGTCGTTCAGCTATACCCGGTTCGAACATCGCCTGAACGCATGAAAGCCATGTTTGTTGATATGCTTGAGCGTGCAAATGGCGTGCGTGATAAACCCGAGTTTTATCACACGCTGACTAGCAATTGCACCAACAACATCGTTTTCCACACAAACAAGATTCTGCAACGTCCCATCAGTTCATGGGAGCGTGGCGTTGTGTTTCCCGGCTATTCAGACTGGCTTGCCCATCGCCGCGGCATCGTTGACACTGATTTGACTCTCGAAGAAGCCCGTGAAAACTTCCGAATCGATCAACGCGTAAAGGCGTACGACGGCAATGTCGATTTTTCGGAATTCATCCGGAGCGGTGAATAGTGTCGCTCGATTCTCCGAATCGTAAGCGTGCGGGGCAAGAATCTAAACGAATAGGCAAACGTTGGCACCATCCAGACCGTGGTATCATCGCACC
>CAYMFZ010000546.1:2032-4206 GCA_964389585.1 uncultured Pirellulaceae bacterium
CCTGTGGCGAATCGATCCCTTCGTTCCGCTATCAACTTGGAAAGTTGAGCGACATTAAAAATGCCCTTTGGATCGCCGATACGAAAACGACGCCGGTTTCAGCTTTGCTTTCTTTGGATTGTCCGCGATGTATTGTCGCAAGTACTCCAACTGACGACTGCTACGAACCAGATGATCAAATGGCTCTGGAAACCAAAACGCCCCTGTCCGCCCGAGCAACTGGTTGATTTGTCTTGCCGAAAAACGCATCCAGCTTCCAGGCTGCGTTTTCGCGGCATCGTTGTCCCAAAAAGCGACTAAGCAATGAATATGATTGGGCATAATCACATAGTCACCCATCCAATATCGTTGCCGATGAAAATGCTCGAGCGTTTTGGCGACCTCTCTTCGGGCTTGTGGCCTAGCCAACTCGCAAGCCCCGAAGCACTCGTCAAGCGTCGTTTCCCTTTGTTGCGAGAACTGCCTGTTGAAATGAGCTTGCTGTTCCATAGTGAGCTCCTCGTAGCCAGCCTTCCAATCACGATCAATTGAAACTCCTAGTCGCCGAAGGTAATCAACCTTTTCCCGATGCCATCGCAGGATAACAGACTTGGGAATCGAATCATTCAGTCGCATAGTAAGAAAACAAATTGCCGCCGGCTGATGGCGGTGCGGCCGAGTCCGATCCCACTGTTCGTACTCGGCATCGCAGTCAAAGAACTCGCCAGCGAATTGCGACATGCACGGCCTACAAAACCAAGGACTAGAATTCGATCAATGTCGCTCGATTCTCCGAATCGTAAGCGTTCAGGGCAAGAAGCTAAACGATTGGGAAACGCTCTCCTGTGGCAAGTCGTTCGCTTCGGTCCGCTATCACCTTGGAAAGTTGAGCGACAATGTTGCAGTCTACGTCCCGGCACTCTTTGGCTGCCATTTTAAAAGCCTATCAGGATGAGTCGTTCAGATCCTACCAAATTGAGTGTATCCAACGCCAAGTCGAGTTGGTTTCGTTGGCTGTGAATTGAATAATGCATTAAAACGAACGCGACTGAGTCTCAGACTTGCGCTACGCTTTTTCGATGGCTCGTTTCATCGCGGCTCCCATGTCGGCGGGGCTTTGGGCGACTTCGATGCCTGCGGACTCGAGTGCTGCGATTTTCTCGGCGGCAGTTCCCTTGCCTCCACTAATGATCGCGCCAGCGTGGCCCATTCGTTTTCCGGGAGGGGCGGTGCGACCGGCGATGAAGGCGGCGACAGGTTTGGTGATGTGTTCTTTGACGTAGGCTGCGGCTTCTTCTTCAGCCGTTCCGCCAATTTCGCCCATCATCAAAATAGATTCTGTTTCGTCATCGTCTTGGAACATTTGCAGGCAATCGATGAATGAGGTTCCGACGATTGGATCACCACCAAGCCCAACACAAGTCGTCTGGCCAAGCCCAAGGTTTGAAGTTTGCCAGACGGCTTCGTAAGTCAACGTGCCGGAGCGACTCATGATTCCGACGGAGCCTTTTTGGTGGATGTAGCCAGGCATGATGCCGATTTTGCACTCGTCGGCGGTAATGACGCCAGGGCAGTTCGGTCCGACTAGAACTGATTTTGAGTTTTCTGCTGCTTCATAGACGCGGACCATGTCGATGACGGGAACGCCCTCGGTGACGGCGATCACAACGTCGACTTCCGCATCGATGGCTTCGAGGATTGCGTCGGCGGCAAAGGGTGGTGGGACGAAGATCATCGTGGCGGTAGCGCCAGTTTGTTTGACGGCTTCTTCGACCGTGTCAAAAACTGGGAGGCCAGCGACTTCTTGGCCGGCTTTTCCGGGTGTGACGCCGCCAACCATTTTTGTGCCGTATTCCAAGCAACCGCGCGTGTGGAATTCACCGACGTTGCCGGTGATGCCTTGGCAGATGACTTTGGTGTCTTTGTTGATGAGGATGCTCATGGTTTATCGTTTCAGTTGGTTGTTTTGATTGGGTTGAAATTGAATTCGATTTCAGATTTTCAAGTTGGATTTGAGATTCGAAATTTCAGATTTTAAAATTGAGATTCGAAATTTCAAATCACGAGTTTCAGGTTTTCGAATGTTGAGTTTTCTTTTGATTCTGGCCCGAGGCTAGCGCCTACGGCTCACTCTGCGATGCAAAGTGCCAATTCCGCATTCCGCATTACGCATTCCGCATTCCGCATTCCGCATT
>CAYMFZ010000547.1:0-4205 GCA_964389585.1 uncultured Pirellulaceae bacterium
AATCGCCAAACTGCGTGACGGATTTGACGCCCATTCGTTCTGCAAGCGAGAGATGCAGGTTGGTCAACGGAATGCCTTTTTGGTCTACGAATCGCCCTGAGTTGAGGGTGCCGCCGCCGTGACCGGCCAGAATAACTGGCAAGTCATCGTGGGTATGTCGATTGCCATCTGCATTGCCGCTGCCAAACAACACCATCGAGTTGTGCAATATTGAATTGCCGTCAACGTCTTCGATCGAATCAAGCCGCTTGAGGAATTTGGAAAACTGCTCGACGTACCATTGATCAATGCGTTGAATTTTGTCGATTCGATCTTGCTTGTTTTGATGATGCGAAAGATCGTGATGGCCTTCGGAGACACCAATAAAATCATAAGAACGATTGTCGCCATCATGGCCAAGCATCAAAGACGCCACGCGAGTTGAGTCAGTTTGGAACGCGACGGCGGTTAATTCGTACATCAAGTTCACGTACTCAACGTGTGAACGCGGAATGCCAATTGGCGTATCCATGTTGGGGTCTTTGGGATCGGCAAATGCTTCGGCGCGCTGAATCCGTGTTTCCAATTCGCGAACGCCGGTCAAATACTCATCCAGTTTTCTACGGTCGGAGCGTTGCATACGCTTCTGCATTGATTTTGCATCTTCCATGACAAAATCGAGGATGCTTTTCTGAGAAGCGATTCGGTTGCGAAAGTTCCTGGTACGTTCGCCCGGTTGCCCAGCGCCGAACAGCCTCTCAAAGACGAGACGTGGATTGCATTCGGTCGACATCGGTGTCGATTCCGATTGCCAAGAGATGTTGTATTGGTATGCGCACGAGTAACCGGAGTCACAGTTGCTCGATTGGCGAACCGGATCGGAAGCGAGTTCCAGCGAAGGAAAGCGAGTAAGGTGACCAACTTTGTTGGCAATCACTTGATCGATTGATTTTCCGGCCCGAATATCGGTGGCACTTTTCTTGAGTCGGACACCGGTCAAAAAAGTGCTATTTCCACGAGCATGGTCACCCGCTCCGTCATCGCGTCCTTCGGCTGATTTATTGTCTAAGCCCTTTAAGACTTGAATGTGTTGCTTGGAATCCTGAAGCGGTTTCAGCGTCTTGCTGAGTTCGAATTCTTTGCCGCCACTCGTTGGCCACCAAGCTTTCGGAATCGCTCCATTTGGGAAGAACAAAAACGCGGTTCGAAGTGGTGCCCCAGTCGACGTCGTCGCCAAAGCGGTTTGTGTGCTGATTGAAGAAGCCGAGACTGCAGGCAACAGCGACTCCATCGCTGGCAATGCGACACACGCACCTAGCCCTCGAAGAAATGTCCGGCGCGAAGGAGTGAACTTGCTCATTTTCGATCCCATTTCAAAACGTGTCGAAGAAATTTTTGGCTGGAAGACTTGCAGTGGTTTTCAAGTTAAAAACCCTATCCCATAAACAAAGTCTAGCGTTGCTTGTTGTGCTGAGCTGTAGGCACTAGCTTCGGGCAAGCACGACAATTGGCATATTTTGTTGATCGTTCTGGCCCGAGGCTAGCGCCTACGGCTCACATGTTTCGGGTCAGGCTCTTAATTGGAAGAGCTGACATCCGGAAAAACTGACACCCGTCTATCTTAATCTTGCCGCCAACTTCTTGATGTTTAACGTACCGCATTTATCGAGTTATTTGCCGGAAACCGAGGTCGCAGTTTCCCCACCAACTGACTCCACCCTCGATGTACGCTGAAAGGCGGCGGAATTGATGATGCCGTTGATTAACTGTCCGGCCTGACCATCGTTCGCTTCAAGCCTGTCAACGATATCGTCCACGGTTGTGATGTCACCGTATTCGATCGAGCGGCCGAGCGCATAGATTAACACCTTCTCCGTCAGACATCGGTAGAAATCTGTTTTTCGACTAGTGGCGAGAATCTTTTTCAGCTCACGAACGTTCTCAAACGATTCGCCAGTGATCAAAGTCCCTTTAGATTCGATCGGCTTTCCAAACTCTTGCTCTCTAAAAATTCCCATCGCGTTGAAGTTTTCAAGCGCGAGCCCAAGCGGATCCATGCGGTTGTGGCACGACGCACAGTTGGGGTCTTCGCGATGAAGTGCGAGGGACTCTCGCAGGCTTAGCTTTTCTTCGTCGCGAGAATCAACGCCTTCAAGTCCAGGAATGTCAGGCGGTGGAGCCGAAGTCGGCGTGCCCAACAAGTTTTCCAAGACGAACAAGCCGCGCTTTACGGGCGACGTCCGATCAGGATTTGAGGTCACCGCAAGGATCGTTCCTTGAGTTAACACGCCGCCACGAAAACTGTCCTCGGGCAATTCAACTCGCTGCATCTCTCTGCCTTTGACGCCTTCGATTTTATAAAACTCAGCCAGCGACTCATTGAGGAATGTGTAATTGCAGTCAACCAGTTCGAGCACACTGCGATTGTTCTTCACGACATACTCAAGACTCATTTCAGTCTCTTTACGCATCGCGCGACGAATTTTTCCATCGAGCTCGACACGCGGTCGGCGAAAGATCTTTTTGAAATCTTTACGTGCAAGTTCAAGCTCCGCTTCTTCTTCCTCTGTGCGGTCTGAGCCTTTACGAAACAATTCCATGACGCGATTCCGCCTTTTGTCAGCAACCGGGTCAGGTTTCGCATCACGTCGGGCAATCGCACGAGAATTGATGGGGATCTCACTAATGGAACGAGCTTGTAACCATTGTCCTGCGAAGTTCTCAACAAAGTCTTCGAACTTGTCGTCGTTCATCATTCGAGTAATTTGTGCGTCGAGGTTTTCTCGCAACGTTACGGTATCAGCCAAATCGGTTAGCTCTTGGTCTGGCATCGACGACCAAAGAAAGTACGACAACCGTGTCGCAAGAGAGTACTCATCGATCAATGGAAATTCTGACTCATCATTTTGATCAACAAACTCTTCGCGAAAAACGAATCGTGGTGAAGCAAGAACTGCCGTCATCGCTTTGGCAATTCCCGACTCGAATGTTTGGCCTTCTTTGCTGTAAGTGAACTCTGCAAGTTCGACAAGTCGGTTCAACGTTTCTTCATTTGCCGGTCGCCGAAACGCACGTTTGGCAAAATCACCAAGCAACTCGCCTGCGTACTTTTGTTTTGCTTCGTCGTCTTCAGGAATGGGGCGAGGAAAGAATCGGTCGTAGTTTCTTGGTTTTACGCGGTGCGCTTCATCGATTGGACCTTTGACAATAACGGAATCGACAATCAGACGCAGTCGGCGGACTTGCTCTTTTTCGGTGATTGGTTTGATGAAAACCTCTAGCGTGTGCTTTCCTTTGGTGAACGCTTTTTCAAAATCAAACTTGAACTCCTTGCCGCCTTGGCGAACGAATTTCTCTTTTAGTAACTCAATTCCATCGACAACAAATCGAAACTCGCATTCGTTCATGTCGAAAACGTTGTCGACATGATCTTCAACTGCGTAGAGCTTCAGTTTTAATTGATAATCGCCATCAAACTTGATTTTCAATTCTGATTTGGCTGACGATGGTTTGTAATAAGAGAATTCAGAACTGCTCTCGTCTTCGTTGGTCTCTTCGTTTTCCGTCGATCGTTTGAATTCGCTTCCGCCAATCCGCTGTTCCGCGATCACGCGAGAAGTCGTTGGAACGACTGTTACGATTTCCTCGGCAGCGTTGAAGTATTTTTCCAATAGCAAGGGTGAAATCGAAAGCACATCGGCCATATTATCAAATCCATGACCGGTATCGTCGGCTGGAAACTTGGAATTGGTGTCGTACCTGACGCCCAATAAATCGCGAACCGTGTTTCGGTATTCAACACGATTCAGACGACGAATCGTCAACTTGCCGGGGTCTGGTTTTTCAGGATTTACTTCGAGGGGTTGGTGAATGATCCACGACTCGAGTTGTTTGATTTGCTCGTCAGAGGGTTGGTCTGAATCAATCGGTGGCATCAGGTCGGCGCGAACTTGTTTGAGAATTCGATGCCAGGTCTTCTTTGTTAGTTCTTCGTCGTTTGACTCAAGAAGATCGTCAAATGAGACTCCGCCTTCCTCAGCTCCTTCGCCGTGGCAGTCGAAGCAATTCTCCATCAGGATCGGTTTGATCTTTTTGACGAAGTCGTCGTGTTTGTAAATTGTTGGTTCGTCTGCGAAGCAAGCGACTGACGGTAAGACCAAAAGTGCACAAAGCGATAAAAGACAGTTTGAAAAGATAACAGCGAGGTTGTGGATTTGCTTAGGCTT
>CAYMFZ010000548.1:0-532 GCA_964389585.1 uncultured Pirellulaceae bacterium
AGCGAGCTGGGACTTCTGGCGAAGTCCACTACAGGTTTTGAAATACCCTCTAGATAATACCCTCCCTCTGGGAGGGTCGAGCCGTCGCGTCAGCGACTTGCTCGGGGAGGGAGCCGATGAAAAAGGCTTTCCAATGCTTCTACTTAAGAATCCGCACCCTCCCCGGCTACGCCGACCCTCTCAAAGGGAGAGTGTTGTTGACGGTGCACATTCTAAAGTTAGTGCCATTGGGCTAGCGCCTACGGCTCATAAGTCTGGCACAACCTCTTAGTCGAAACTACTCAATTCTCATCGAGCGTTTTTTCAAGATGCGTGATGTGGCTTCGAACACCTTCGAGGTCTGGATTGATCCTCAAAGCCAATCGAAAACCATCGAGTGCTGCCGAAGGCTCGTTTATCTGTAGAAAGCAATGAGCTAATCCCATCGCAGCGGGAAAATGGAAACGATTGCAATTTAACGTCGCACGACAATCTTCGATCGCCGCCTCAAATTCACCTTGAGCACAATAAGCAATCGCTCGCTGGTTCCAGG
>CAYMFZ010000548.1:542-4186 GCA_964389585.1 uncultured Pirellulaceae bacterium
CGTCTATCGCCTCTTCCATTCGAGACTGACTAATCAGCCGGTAGAGGTTCTTAATACTTTGCTGCTGGGCCATGTTGCCTTGCCGCTGCCAAATCTCACGAATCCCATGATCGGCAAGAAGTCGAACGGCACGATCGTGGTCGACTAAAGCACGGCCCATCGTTTCATTCTCAGAAAAATCTCCGAGGAATCCGATGGCTAAAATAGAAGCCCGTCGCGTAAGACGACTTCCAAATTTTGCCAGTCTCTGAAGCGTTCCAATCGAATAATTCCGCGAGATCGCATGGATAAACGCGGCCGAGTTTTCATCGGTCAAGTATTGCTGGTAAAATAGATCCAGCATCGGTAATCGGACATCGAATTCCGACATAATTGACCGCACTCCGGGTGACAAACAAGTTTGATGGACGAATGGAACGAATTAAGTTTGAGACAGCATCATCTCGATCACGTTCGAAACTTGCTTAGCCAACCCTGAGTTTAGTTGGGGACCCAATGAGCCACAACGACATCTAAGTGATAAGCAAACAACTTGGTCAGCATTTGAACTGCAAAACTGACATCTATTTCAAACCGTAACGATAATGACGACTGGGTGGTTACATGAACGACAAACTGCTGTCACTCAAACGTAGAATCAACGACCTTCGTCATGCTCAAACGCGTTCCCTTGCCATGTTGTCGATGTTGTTACGTCGCCTGTTGACGGTCGTAACGCTTACTACGATTGCCACTGTTGCTGCGTCAATGACGCTTGAAGCACAAGAAGTTGTCAAAGACATTCCTCAAACTGCCACCAGCGTTGACTGGCTTACGGGAAAAGAAATCGAAAGGTTCAACAAGAAAGCCATTTCTGCCTGGTGGTCGAACGCGGAAATCAAAGATCGGCTCATTCGATTTTCGGAAACGCAAAGACTGGCAATCTTTTTCGACCGGCGCATTGACCCTTCAACCATGATCGACATGACAGTCCAAGACGTAACCAAAGAGCAATTCCTGTGGTCAGTCGCTCAGAAGTTTGATCTTGGCGTCTGTCGAATCGAGGATCTCTACTATTTCGGCCCGAAGGATTCCGCCGCGAACCTCAATGCGGCGTGCGACCAATTGCGGAAGACGACAATCAAACGCCGTTTTAAAGCGGTTAACTGGTCTCACAGAAACGCTTTAAAAACCGAAGCGATTGTTCAGCCAAGCGAAATCCTGAAACAGCTCGCGACGGAGAATCAGTTTCGAATCGTCAATCCTGAAGCGATTCCTCACGACCTATGGACCGGCATTGATCTCCCAAAGACGACACTTCAAGTTCGCGTCGCGATGCTGCTGGTAGGTTTCGGCAAGACATACAAACGAAACGAAGATGGAAGCCAAATCGAAATCATTGACTTCCCAAAATTTAACGAAGCGGAGAAAACAATTCGCGACGTCGATGGGGCCGCTCGACTCGCAAAACGGTTTCGCCAAGATTTCCCCGCCGTTCAGATAAAGGTTAAGAGCAATCGAATCAGCGTCAAAGGATCGCCTCAAGATGTTGCAACAATCGAAGCGATGACTGTTCGAGCTCAAGTCCCCAAGAAACCTAAGACTGACGCCGAGAAAAATATCACACTTGAGCGACAGGCGACTCGTGGCAGCTTCCTAGCCACGATTGCAAACTTAAAAGGCAAACAACTGGTGTTTGACAAGACAAATCGCGAGCTGGTGAAAACTCTTCAGGAAAGAATTACGATCCGTGTCGTGAACACCCGCATCGGCGATGTCTTGCAAATGACGATCTCAGAAACCAATTTGCATTTTGAAATCGTAGAGGATGAACTTCGAATCTCTGAAAATTAACATACCGATTCGCGTTATCTTATTCGACTTCGACTTTGGAATTACTATCCGATGATTCTTCCTTTTTCTCTTCGTCTTTAAGTAGTACCGCAAACGGCGAGTTGGTCACACGATCTGGTTCGGGCGCGGTGAATTTCACGCCAAGCTTTGAAAGCAGTTCACTGACTTCTGCATCTCGCTTTTGATCCAATGAACCAATCGCTTCTTCCGTTACGATTTCTTGTTCAGTCAGTTTGGTTACTTGCTCCTGCATCGAAACGATCTTCTTGTTGAAGTCGTTTATCTTTTTCCGAACTGTGATTAGCTGAGCATCCAACGATTCACGTCTTTTGCTGAACTTCTTAAGGACGCCATCGACACTGGTCGCACTGCTGGTGGGTTTCGTTCGTACTTTTTTGACAACCCTTTGAGGTGTTTTCTTTGCAGTTGCTTTCGAGGCCGTTCTGGTTCGAATGCTTTTGGTTTTTGCTTTAGACGGGCTTTTTTTGGGGCCCGTCTTCGATTTCTTTTTCGCCATGTGATCCTCGATGTAAGTCAGTCAGTGAACGAGCATCTTAGCGTTTGAAAAACACGAAAACCATCAGACAAAAACGTTCACAAGTTGAAAAAACTGTCTGGCGTGAAAAGGATCAAATTCAAATGGCTCCTTGGAATCCATGCCGATAAGCCACAGAAACAATGGCATTCTCCAAAAATAGGTTTACTTATTCCCGATCTTTTCTAAAATCCTTACGTACAAGAAGACAATGTCATTTCCATTGCATTGGCATTGCCACCCACCTAGTTTCGGCTCCGAATCAACCTACTTGCTCATTTACTCAAGTATGAACCGACGCGTCACAACATTCGCTTTGCTGACCGCAGCGTTGCTGCTCGGTGGCTGGATTGCGTCGACCCACTCGCACTTTCATGCGACGGCTGACAAAGGAAATGGATCAGCAGTTGATTCACTTGCTGGCTGCGGACATGCCTGTTGCCTTCCACCTGCGGGAACTTGATAGTAACGGCATCTTTTTCGGAAACAGTCGAATTGGTTTTGGAGAAATTTCTGATGGATCTAGCAACACAATCATGATCGGAGAAAGGCTGAACACTTTGGGAACAATCTCTTGGGTCGGAGTTGTAAGCGAAGTCGACGAACCTTTCGCAAGAATTGTTGCGATCACCGACCATGCCCCCAACGATCCAGAAATGCACTTTGATGATTTTCGCAGTGCTCACACGGGTGGTGTGAACGTTACGCTCGCTGATGGCTCGACGCACTTCGTTTCAAACTCGGTCGACGAAACCGTTTATCAAGCCTATGGCAGCCGCAACGGTGGCGAAGTCGGGACGTTGGACTAGTGACAAATCTCTTGAAATCCAGATTACACGGCGTATCCGACCTGTAACGGCGTGTTTTTGGATTTGCAAGCGATGAAACTCCATAAAGCTGTGTTATACTTTGGTTGTCAACACAGCTTGTTTTTGATCGTAGGAACCATGAAACGAAAAGCATTCACACTAGTCGAATTACTCGTTGTAATTGCGATTATCGGAATCCTGATTGGAATGTTGCTTCCAGCCATTCAAACGGTTCGAGAATCTGCTCGTCGCACCAGTTGCATGAACAAGCTGAGACAGATTGGACTGGCAACGCTTTCATTTGAAAGTGTCAACCAAGCTTTCCCGCCTGCTCGACTTTTTTCGAAACGGAACGCCAACCGTCCATACGACTTGGGGGAAGATCAACCATCATGGTTCGTTCGAATTTTGCCATTTGTTGAGCAGGAAGCGTTTTACGACCAGTGGGACCTTTCAAAGTCTTACGA
>CAYMFZ010000549.1:0-4182 GCA_964389585.1 uncultured Pirellulaceae bacterium
TGAAGCATCATTCAAAAGACCTTCAGGCATGAGAGAATTTTTCGACACCGAACGCGATTCAATATCTCCACGATTGATCCGAACCGTATTCCCAGACGACTCTTGCAGGGTCACCCCTTCAACAGATTGATAGACAACACTCCCTTGAATGACTTGCCCGTCTACCGTTTCGATCATGACGGCTCGATAGCGATCGGGGACTTGTTCATTTGGAAGCACGATCGAGCGAAAAATATCATCCCGCCCGAATCGACTCGCAATTCCCTCAAGACGCGGCCCCAAGCGTGAACCCATGTCATGACATTGAGCACATTGACGCGACTTAAAAACTTTTGCCCCACGGTTCGCGTCTCCAGCACTCCAATTGATGGTCCGAAGACGCTCCGAAAGTTGTTTTGACGAGTTGCTATCTCGAAACGTCGATTCGAATGCCTTGGGATACTCTTTGCTTAAGTACATTTTCCATCGCGTTAGACTTTCCGTTTGATTGAATCCGGGCTTCTTCATTGCGTAACCAAACGATTGCTTTGTTCGTTCCTGAAGCAAAAGCACGAGCTGATCTCGGACCGATGTCGCGGGTTTGTCCCAAGCGATTTGGAAAGTCTTACTTAGCGCGGTCACAAGTTCATCTGGCTGGGCGTTTCCTCCTAGCCGACGAAGCCCAATCGTTCCTTGTTTTACCGTCGTCAGATTGAACGACGATAGTGCTTCAACAAACAAACTCCGATCCTGCGATTCCGGAAATCGTGAAAGCCCTGTCACCACGACATCACGCAAGTCAGAACGATCCTTAAACGTTCTCAACAATGGCACGTAGTATTCATCGTCTCGCCGCAATAATACCCGCAACTGAGAAGCGACGACATCTTTTCTAGTCGCCTCGATGCGAGTTGCAAAGCGCTCGACCGCAAGTTCACGTGCCGCGGGAGCAAGAACATCCAGCAGGTAAATTTCGTCCGATTTGCCCACTACTTTTTGAGCTAGTTCCATTTCGAACTCTTTGCCAATTCGTTTGCACAAACGATTTGCCAGGTCTCTCATTCTTGGTGCAAAGTTTCGATCGATATCCTGTCCGTCTCGTTCGATCTTTCTCGTTACGCCAGCCAAAGTTGCGGCGACAGTTGGAACAAACGCAGGGTCCAATCTTTTTTCGCGGTCGTTAATAATTTGCGAAAGACAATTGAGCCAATGGATACTGTTTTGCGCCGAGCCTTGCCCGGCCAATTCAACCAAGCGCGATTGCAAATTCCGAGAATTGCAACCAAGCATCGCCGCGAATCGACCTGCTTCCTTAAGAGCCTCTACCTTTGTTTGATCTGAATCCGCAACCTCAATCTTGGTAAGCGCGTCCGTCATGATATCAGCAAACTCTTTCGATTCATCCGTTGAAAACTCGATAGGTTTTCTTGCCGAATATCCCACGAACATCGGCAGACTTTTTTGATTCTCGCCGCCTAACAAAAGCTGTCCCAACCGCGCAATGACCAAACTGTCGCCCTCGCCATTGAGCAATGCATCAAGCGTATTTGAAATGTCCATTTTTGTTGGACTTCGAATTGCAAGTGTCAGTTTCGCTTCCACTGGCAAATCAATCTTTTTAAGCTCGTCGTGGGTCGCTTGATCAAACTGGGCATCGAGTCGCATCAACAAACCAAGGGTTTTGGGCTCAGGTTCCGCAAGAATTTTTTTGAGACCTTTGACTAAGGCCACTCGCAGCTCGGCTTGATCCTCAAGCGCTGAACTAACATCACGCGGTAGTCCAATCAACGCTTCCAAAGCAGAGATGCGGTTCAATTCGCCCGAATCGTTTAGAGCGGAAATGAGAGTTTCAACCTTGAGTTGAGAACGGTTAGTGGTGGCAAACGTTGTTTCAGCAGTCTGGTCTTCTGGTGCTTGATCACGCAAACCGCCTTTGTAACGAACTCGATAGATGGCTCCTTTGGTGCCTCTTCCTCCGGTGCTTATCAGCAAACTGCCATCGGAGTCAAAGACAAGATCCGTCACCGCAAAACCGAACTGCCCAGTTGCGACTGCAAAATCACTTCCGCGATCGTAGTTACCAAATTCGTCTCGGCGAAACGCGACGACGCGTCCAAAAGTCCAATCGGCAACAAAGATCGCATCTCGATAAGTTTGCGGAAATGAATCCGACAGGCAATTGATGACGCCAGTTGGGCTACCTCGTCCTAACGCACCGATCTCGATCGGCATGTCAAAGAAATGACTTGGCCGTTTCCAACTAGCGGCAACCCAGCCGGCGTCATCACCGGCTCGCATTCGAAACAGTCGGGTTGGCCGATACCAAGGCAACGAAACATCTCGTTCGCCATCGCTGTCATAAACGAAAACTTGCCCCGACGAATTGAAATCGAAATCGTAGGCGTTCCGAAAACCGTGCGCGAAAATCTCTTTCTTGCTCCAGTCTGGACTAATCCTCATAAGGAATCCGGCTCGCGGGTTCTTTACCGGTGAGTTTGGATTGGAATAAAATTCCGAAGAGATAGGGGCACCATTTCCAGCAATCAAATACCACCAGCCATCAGGCCCTTTTCGAATCGCGTGCGCGTCGTGCTCGCCACCTGTCTTGATTGAAAACAACTTGGTCGCGGGCCCATCGGCAACTCCATCTCCGTCGGTATCAGAAAACCGAAGCAAACCTCCATCTCCGGTGCAAAGCAAATCGTTGCCATCAAAACACATTCCCTGAGCGCCCGATTTTGGATCGGCAGCGAATAGCCGAGTGCTGTCAAAAACGTGATCACCATCGGTATCAATCAACGCTTTGATATAGCCGGGGCCGGAAACAAGAGTTTCGCCCTTTGGACTAACAGTCAGGCAAAACACATTCGGCACGAGCTCATCACCAGCGACTTGAGTTACCTCAAATCCGTCTGGGACATCGACACCTCGAACGATCGTTGAGGCAATTTGCTTTTCAGTTTCAGATCGCGTTTGTGCGAAAATTGGTAAGCCAATGAAGAATATTAGATGGCTGAAAAGCAGCGTGGCAATGGAGATTTTCATTTATTCAACCGGCTGAGGTATTCGGTGCTGGGCTGAGTCATCTTAAAAAGTTTTGGGATAGCATGAATCGCGTTTCGGTTTTCACCCGCAATTCAATTATTGTTCGATGAGAGATGATCAACGTTTCCAAATTGCGAACGAGGAATTCTAGTCAACGCTAATTTGTCACTAATTCCTATCGCATATCGACCGTTCTCGAAGAAAGAAACTTCAATCCCGCCTTTGAAGAGCATATCAGCAAACTAAAAAACTAGTGGTTTGTCAGCCCTAAAGTTTAGGGGGTTAAAAATCAGACGCCACGCGTTTGCGTCCGTTTTACACGACTGAACCGGGTGCTAACGCACTGCGGCTGATAAACATTAGCTTTAACAAACATTAGGTCGCGTTTGCGAGTTGTTTTTCTTTCTCGACAATTGGCGAATCGGGTTCTGCACGACGGGCTTTCCAAACCAAAGCCGCCCCAACCGCTGCAACGACCAATCCAACGACAACCCACAGACGCGGAATCGACTGATCGTCTGCTGGAAACCAAGCCTGCTCACTCAATTGCGGCTGGTAGTAAGCGAGGAAGATCACGAACGCATTGTTGAGCGAATGCAAAATGATGCCTGGGACAATTGAATTGGATTTATATGCCAGATAACCAAGCATGATTCCTATCAACGTTGAAGGAATCAACCGATCCAAAGCAATCACGCTATTGGACAACACATGGAACGATCCGAAAACAAGCGCCGAAATCAAAATCGCTTTCACCGCAGATTTTGACTTTAGCAATGATCGCAAAAGCATGCCTCGGAAAAACCATTCCTCGCAGATCGCAGGCACGATTGAAAACGCCAATGCGATGATCCATGGCGAAACCATTCGAATTCGCTCGACTTGAGCTGCGGTCGTTTCAACCAATCGCTTGTGCCATTCGTCTTGTTTTTCACTTCCGAAAATCAATCCGTAAACTTCGTGCCAACCCTCAGTCAACGACATAACCAAAGGCCACATGCTGACACCAAGAAGGGCACCCGCGACGAGAAATATTAGCTTTGGTCGGTTAAGCCCAAATCCTGGTTGGATCAACGTGCTTTGATGTTTTGCCACGAGCCATGGCAAAACGAGAAAAGCCAAAAACGTGAAGACCGACATCGTTAGGTAGCGTACCTC
>CAYMFZ010000550.1:0-4172 GCA_964389585.1 uncultured Pirellulaceae bacterium
GCTTGGGCACCCGCGCCATCGCGATCGTGGCCAAAGATTTTGTCTTCTCGTCCGCCACCAGATTTGGTTGAACTCCAACTGCCATCTTCTTCCTGGTTGTCGGCAATCCACTTTAAAGCCAGTTCAACGGCCTTCTCAGTTTCAATTGAACCACCGCGCTGTCGAGCGATGATGCTTCGATTGTCCGCGTTACGAAGCGAGTAGACTTGGGGAAGCAGCTGGCCATCTCCGATACGACGCGGGTTCGAAATCACTCGCAGCTTGTTCTTTGCTACGCTCGCTTTTAAAGGCTTGATGTTTTCGAATTTTGGCGCAGATGCCGGACGCGGAATTGACTCGGGCGCCGAAGGTAGCTGGGCTCCTTTTTCGACGAGGTCACTCACGAAAGGCTTCTGGTCGGTCGGCGGGAGAAAGCTGGGCGTTTCGATTGTGGTGTTGGTTGGCTCGAACTGGTTGTTGACTTCCTGCCGAGCCATCTCCGGCATGGCCTCGAGGGCGGGAGGTTGAGGCTGGACTTCGTTGTCATTTCCTCGTCGAACGATTTCGATTGGCTGAACGTCGAGTGGTTTGGAGTCGAATTGAAAGTCGTTGTTGGATTTGGTGGGCGTTTCCGCAAACTGAGGCGACTCGAATTTTTGCGGAACCGTTTCAATGTTCGAGCCAGGCGTAGGCGTCGGTTTTTGAACCGCACGATCAATTGTTTTTTCGATGACGACTTCCGAGTCGATCGCAGGCCGCTCAAGGTTGTCGAGTGCGGGCATGGCTTGTTCGTTGACGAATTGATCCCACCTTTTTTCGGTCGAATCGGCGCGGTCATCGCCAGTCAACGACTCGCCGACTTCCTCGATGAGATTGACGCGCATCGGCATGGGTTCTGCTTTGACGACTGCGGGCGTGTCAAAGATCATTCTCGTTCCATAGGCATAGCCAATCAACAGAATGTGTGCCACGAAAGAAAGGATGACACATTTCCAAACCGGGCGCGAATGTCCCCACCGAGTCAGTGCCAAAACCAATAATGAGATAGCGAGGATCCCGGAACCGATCAGCAAAAGCAGTTGCAGGTTCTCGGTTGAAAAAACGTCAGCAAGTTGTTCCGACCAAGTCGCTGCGATGATTAGGTTGGGGGTTGTCATTTCTAAATCCATTATCTTTAAACCCACTCGTAATCTAGGATGAATTCATTCCGGGCGGAAATTCAATCCGAGCGGATTGTGGCTGGTTTCTATCTGCGTCGAATTTCGCGAACTGAGATGTTCAGGTCAGAGATGTCTGCTTTGCGGCACGTTGCGATGACCTGGGCGATGTTGCCGTAGTTGCTTGATTCATCACCTCGAACGACCACGCCCAATTTCTTGTATTGCAAGCGAGCGGTTGCCAATTCGTTTTGAAGCTGTTCCATGGTGACCGGTTTTTGATCAAGCACGATTCTGCCGTCCTGGTGGACGTTGATCACACGTTTGCGGGGCGCATTGGTGAGGGCTTGAGCGTCGGTGACTGCGGGAACCTGAATCGCGATGTCACGTTCGGTTTCATTGAGTTCGCTGAATTTCGTGCCAACCATAAAAAAGATGATCAGCAAGAAAACGATATCGATCATCGGAGTCAAGTTGATGGAGGTCTGATCGTCGCGGTGGATTTTCAAAGGCATAACATGCGTCCTTGCTTGTTTGCTTCGTCGTTGCAGGTTTATGGGGCGTGCGAGGTGGATCTTTTGGCAAGATCCACTTTTCTATTTCTTCAAAATCACGCGGCCTTACGTGAGCGACTTTTTGGTTTGTCGTTGATGGCTTCAGCGGAGATTAGATTGACAACTTTCATTCCAAGAGAATCAATTTCCATGACGTGCTTGTCGACTCGGCCGCTAAAAAACAGATATGCGATATAGGCTGGAATGGCAACCGACAATCCTGCCGCTGTCGTGAGCAACGCCTGACTGATTCCTGTCGCAATCAAGGCTTTAGGGTCAGTCACCGTTGAACTTACAGTTGCGATTGAGTCGAAGGCGTGGATCATTCCAAGCACCGTACCCAGCAAACCAAGTAAAGGGCAAACGGTCGCAACGCCGTTGATAAGTCGTAGATATTTTCGCAAGCGATTAGAGGTTCGCTCGCCTTCATCAAGTACGGCTTGTTCGACTTCGACCGATGGCCGACCCCATTTTTGAATCCCAGCCCGAAACACATTTGCCATCGCGCTGTTGTTGCGATCACAAAGCGTCGTGGCGGAGTCCATATTCAAATCGCCCTCGCGCAATTGCTCAAGAAAGCGTTTGGTGAAAGGGCCAGGGATGATTCGCCCTTTGCGAAGGCTGATGAAGCGTTCGAACACGAACACGACGAGAATGAACGAGCAGATCCCAATCGGAATCATCAGAGGCCCGCCACTTTTCAAGATGTCAGTCAGTCGGCGCGGGCCAATAATTGGCTGGTCGGCCGCGTCAGCTTCTGTCGACGCTACAGTTTCAGTCGGAAAGTTCAGAACCGGATCAGGCGTTTCAAATGCGTTTTCCGGAAGCGTTCCAATGTCCTGCGCCGAAAGCATTGACGGCGCGGCAAGGATTGCCAGCATTAAAACGGCAAAGACCATCAGTAAGCCAGAATGAGAACGGGCTTTTCGTTGTTGGGTTCTTTGTGTGTTCATCTCGATTCTCTCGATTTCAGACTTTGGATGTCTAACTGTCTTCGACAAGGTGTAATTCAAAACTATCTACGGGACTTGGGTGAGGCTTTGGCTTGATTGAGCGAACTGGCCGAACTGATTTCTCGCTTCAGTCGAGCGACGCGAATTTGTGCGTCTTGAGTAAATTCTGATTGCGGGAATCCCTCGACCAATTGCGTGTAAAGCTTGATCGCATGAAGTTTGTTTTTCAGATGCTCTTGGCATTTGCCCGCCTGAATTAAGGCCGCACTTCGCCAATGCGCGTAACTGAAAAGTGAGTCGACCTTGTGGTAGGATTTGATCGCCTCACGATATTCTTCTTGATGAAAGTACGTCTCACCAATTCGCCATTGAGCAATGGCTGCTGTTTCTGTCGAACCACCATTGGTCGAGTCAATCACCTTTTGATAGGCCGCCCGCGAGTCGGTTAGCTTGCCTTCGTCCTCAAGACCCCGGCCGAGGATGAAGTCAAATTCGTAGTCGGCCTCGAAGTTCGGAAATCTCTGTTTGGAGGTCGTCGCGATTTCAACGGCTTGAATCCAATCGCCTTCGTAGCCATGACATTGTGCGGTTCGAAGCGACACCCAGGGTTCAAGATTCGAATCCAATTGGTTTACGACTGGCATCAGCCGCTCAAATTCTCGCAAGCCATCGGGATAGTTTTTTTGTCGATAAAGTGATTCCGCCAGCCAATAACGGGCTTTGGATTCCAATTCGATGTCGTTGGTCTTTTCTATCAAGTCACGCATTGAGATGGTGACGCTCATCCAATTGTTTTCTTTGGCGGCAATTTGTCCTTGCAAAAACAAAGCACGGGACATGACTTGCGGCGGAACTTCGTGGCGAAGAATCAGACGGGAAATGACTTCTTTGGCGATGACGAAATCGTTATTGCTGGTCGCGTTTTGGGCCACGCGGATCGCGGCATCCGGCCAGTATTTGCTTTCCGGCTCCGAATCGACCAACTCGGTAAACCGTTCCATGCACAACTCGGGTTGTCCGAGATCGTGATGAATCCAGGCGAGCTGATAAGTCGCTTCGTCCGTCAAAGGATTCCCACTTGGTAAAGCCAAGTATTCGGTCAGCAGCGTTTTGGCTTCTTCAAAATTAAGTTGACCGCCGATTTTATGAAGTGCGTAAGCTCGACGAAGTTTCGCGACGTTGGCGAGTTTCGAGTTTCCGAATCGACGGACGACTAAGCCATACGTTTGAGCGGCTTCTTCAAAGTTCTTTTCGTCTTCCAGAAATTTCGCCCGAGCCATTGCGGCTTCGCTGGAGAATTTGCTGTCTGGGCATTCATTAAGCAGTCGTTCGAAAACTTCATACGCAGATTTCGCATCTTTCGTTTCCATTTTGATCCAGGCAAGGCCGGAGAGGCCTCTGGCAACAATGTCGTGTTTGTTGCTTGGATCCGCCATCAAAGTGAACCAGCGTTCCGCGTGCTCTATCTGGTTCTCGCGATAGGCTTGCTCGGCCAAGAACTTCGTGGTCGAAACGATGATGGGGTCATT
>CAYMFZ010000551.1:0-4171 GCA_964389585.1 uncultured Pirellulaceae bacterium
CCTCCCCCCCTGCCGGATTCGCAACCCACTCGGCTGCGTGCGCCGGGGGGGGCCGTGATGGGGCAGGGGGGACGAACGCTGGTGAAACTTACGCCATCGGCTTTGGCAATCGCAGCTTTTTCAATCTGCCCGAGAATGCTTTGCTTGATTCAGTCGATGTGACCAACACGACTTACGCTGGAATTTCGATGCGCGACGGCGATTCTTTCGCAAAAAAGTTCGGCGGCACAAGCGGAGACGACGAAGACTTTTTCAGCGTCACCTTCACTGCCTTTGATCAAACCGACATGCAAGGGAATGAAATCAGCTCTTTCGAGTTCTTCCTTTCCGACTTTCGATTTGCCGACAATTCGCAAGACTACATTCTCGACAACTGGCAAAACGTCGACTTGTCCTCACTGGGGAACGCTCGCTCCGTTGGACTGACCTTCACAACAACCGATGTCGGAAATTTCGGTGCCAACACGCCACTTTACGCCGCGTTTGATAATCTAACTTTTGAGGTGACAGCCGTTCCCGAGCCGGTTAACCTAATGGCGTTAGGTTTTGGATTCGCGTTGGTTACCCTGAAACGTCGGCGAGCATGAGGAGCCTAACCAAAGACGTGAATCGTCCCACTTCCACCGAACTTGAGAATCAAAGATGAGCCTCTTTGTAAAACTCGTTGCCGTCGCCGCTTGTTCAAGTGTGGCGTTGCTGATCGTCCAAGCCGACGACAAACAAACGCAAATCTACAAGACCGTTGAAGACCAGCAACTCAAAATTCACATTTCAAAACCGACTGGCTGGAAAGCGACCGACAGTCGTCCAGCGGTAGTCTTTTTTCATGGTGGCGGCTGGGTGGGCGGAAAGCCTGGACAATTCGATCCGCACTGCGAACACCTGACCGAGCGCGGCATGGTTTGCTTTCAGGTTCAATATCGTCTACTCGACAAGAATCAAAAGGCTGGCGATGCGACGCCGACAAAGTGTATTCACGACGCGAAATCCGCGATGAGATGGGTTAGAAGCCGTGCGACCGAATTCGGTATCGACCCCAATCGAATTGCGTCAGGTGGAGGCTCGGCAGGTGGGCACCTGGCGACTTTTCTAGGTACGACTGACGGAACCGACGATCCGAATGATGATGTTGGCGTTTCCGCACGTGCCAATGCGATGTTGCTATTCAATCCGGTCTACAACAATGGCCCCAACGAAAGTGGATTGAAGGGCTGGGGCACAGCTCGAGTCGGCGACCGATACAAAGAACTTTCGCCTGCCCACAACATCTCGGACGATGACGCTCCTTCGATCGTATTCTTAGGGACCCAAGACAAATTGATCGATGTCGGAATCGCCCAAGAGTTTCAAAACAAAATGAACAAGCAGGGCGTTCGAAGTGAACTCAGATTGTACGCTGGGGCAGGGCATGGGTTCTTCAATAAGAACAAAAGCGATGTCTGGTATCCGTTAACAATCGAAGAAGTCGATGAATTTTTGGTTTCTTTGGGATGGTTGAAGTAGCCGTTTACGATCGCGAGTTTTTTGACTCGTCGAATCGCGACCGACGACACTTTAGTTCTTCTTGACCGGTCGCGATGCGACGGAAAACTACTTCAACTCTGAAACACGGGTTAAAACCCGTGCCTACCCATGATCAGTCGCGATGCGACGAAAGGCCTACGCGTCAAACAATCGAGGCATGCGTGGATCAATCGTCGGTTCCGTCGACTTCTAGTCGCCATAGTCCTGATTCATTCATCAAGAGCTTAAAACGATCTTGAGGAGCGGCGACCAGCAACCGAAAGACGTCGCCGTGGCCGTAGCGAAGCGGATTCTCTTTTCCGGCTTCCTTCATTTCCAGTAACTCCTCGCGGATGAAACTTGCCCCGCGACTGTAATCAACAAGCAACCAAGCCTGCAGCCAGCGATCGTAAAGAGACACGCCATAATTCTCGCGTGGAATTTGATCGGTGCTTACGGCAATGGAGTTTAACAAATCGCGAGCCGCAAACTTATCGACCAATGCCAAAATTCTCGCAGTGTTGATCGTCGCTGACACTCGCTCTTGCCCTTTTTTACCATTGGCCCGACAAGCGGCACGCACCTGCCAGACGACACTTTCCATATCGGGATAGCCGATTGAATTCGCTTGGTAGGCGAGCGCGGCAACAAAAGGTCCCGCGCCGCCAAAGTTCGACCAACCTCTTCCGGTCGACGAGTCGCCACGATGAATTGTCAGCGCGTCGTCGATCATCTTACACGCCTTTGCCTTGTCGGTTTTCGCGACTTCAACCGCAAGCCGACCAAGCGCCTGCGCTCGGTTGTCCGATTCCTCACATTGATAAACCAATTCGATTGCCAACTCAGGATCCGTTTCAATCAATTGGAATGCAGCGCGATAGCGTGCTCGGTCTCGAATATTTGGCGCGTTACTGTCGCCTGAAAGTTTCTCAATCTCAGCAAGCGATTTTTTCTGATCACTCGACAGGATCGCAAGCGCGACATCCGATAAGGCGTAGGTCTGCGATGCAATCGAGCCACTGGCAGATGCGAACGCTTGGGCCTTTTCGAAATCATATGGCGCGAGGGCGGTTGCCAGAAACTCCGCCTGCCACTCCTGATCTTCATTTATCGCATTGACGTCCAGTTGCTTGGCGACGATGGCGTTCAGTTCTTTTGCTTTTTCGTGCTCGCCGATCAGCGTGTAAATGACGGCCAAACGCGAAAAATACTGAGTCTCTTTTTTGACGACTTCAGTTGCAAAGTCCAATAGTTTTTTGGCTGTCTTCTTATCTGTTTCCGACCTCGAAGCTGTTGCCGCCCGTTTTGCCAATTCCAATGAGGTAAAGATCGCCGTTCGATTGGGCAAAGTTCTCAGCAATTGAATCGCTTGTTCCGTATCCGTTTCAAGCAACTTTTTCGATTTCGCTTTTTGAATGACGTAGTTGAAATTGGCTCCACCTTGAACTGACATTTTCACTGCTTGACTTTCGTCAACCTTGCTCATCGCTTCCAAAATCCCCATTCGCGAGGTGTTGCGTTTGCTGATGGGAAGTTCCCAAGCGAGCTCAAGCAGTTCTTTCGCGGTTTCGAATCGGACTTCACGATCCGACTCGCGCAACGATCGGACTCCCTTGGGAGGATCGTTGTACTTACGAAGTGAGATTTCAACTGGCTTATTGGAAATTCGCGCACCGCCAAACCGATAGTCTTTGTTGTCAGCAAAGACGTAACGAACGTCCGAGGCCAACCCGTCCAGATTGAATTTGCCTTGGCTATTAGTTCGAGTCCTCGCAAGTTGGTATGACTCGCCCGCCGCATAAACCGAGACGCCTGCAAGCGGTCTTTTATCTGCGTCAACCACGGTGCCCGCGACCGAGACGACTTTGGTTTTCGACAAGGTGATCGGCTTGAACTCGACCAACTTCTTTCCTTCAACTTTTAAACGTGGCGATTGCCCTTTCTCATATCCATCCGCAATCACGTTGAGTGAATACTGAAGATCATCCCAGACTGGACCCGACACAAAATTCCCATTGTCGTCCGTTCTTCCGCGTCCGGCACCACCGGACAACCACAGCCCTGAGTCCAACCATTTTGTCGCCTGCGGATAATTTGTTGAGATCAAGACGGTTGCATTGGCAATTGGATCGCCAGCTCGATCAACGACGCGGCACTTCAATCGAACGCCGTTGTCGGGTGATAGGTCAATTCGCAAGGGCGTTTTGTGTTCGCTGGGTGTGATGACCAGAGTTGGATCACTGATTGCGGAAGGCGAATAAACTCGAATGGGTAGCGTATCGTTGGATGTGACTCTTCGAATCACATACTTTCCATCCCTATCAGTTTTCTGGACCGCTTGGTAATCGCGCCCTGCGGGGTAGCCAGCCATGGTGACGATTTTCACAACAGCCCCGACTGCAGGTTTGCCGTTCTCGTCAAACACTTCGATTGTCATGTCTTGGGCGGGGTCGACTTCCAAATCTGGCCAGACGGTATCTTTCGTCACCTCAAGCTGCGGCATTCTTTTCTTTCCAAGCTTGGAGCCTGACGAATCGCCGCTGGGAATATAGGCCTCTGGCGTTTCGGCAACTTTGATCAAGTGAGTCGCGGGACTGACATAGGCAAAGTATTTTCCATCAGAATCCGTTTCAACGCGTTTGAGATATCGCAACCTGCCATCAAACAA
>CAYMFZ010000552.1:0-4155 GCA_964389585.1 uncultured Pirellulaceae bacterium
CGACACCATTGTGCAGGGAAGTAACGAATGCACGTTCCATTTTAAGGAAGTCAATGGAAACAGCACGAGGTTTTATTTTGCGGTTGAAACTTGGGGCAACAAAAGAATCCTGAAGGAGATCCAAACGGCAAAAGAGAATGCCGAGATGTTTGGTCCAGACTCAACGCTCAGCCAATACAAAATCAGTGACACCGGCGACACCTATCTTTCGATGCACCAGCACCGCATGGTCCGCATCCTTAACGAAACCTGTGACTCGATGATTGGGATCATTTACAACCCGAAAACGGATTCCGCCGACGGCGATCTTGAAAAGATCAAAACGCTAAAAGCAACCGCGAAGGACCGAACTTACAAAATTGCAAACCTCTTGCTCGAAAAGCATCAAGAGTAGCCTTGTCTGTAAGCTTGCGACTGAGCCCTGAATCGCTGCGAGCATCCGCAGAAATTCTCAACTGGCGCGAACTCAAGCTCTTGTCGAAGCTAGGGGAGAGTTGGCATTCACAACATCGCCTCTTCGGGAAACGCTTTGACCGTCCATTGGCTGATCTATGCTCGTTTGAGTTTTTGAATTGGCACGTAGTACTTTTGATACTTCTTGCCATCGTCGTACACAGAGCCACGCGGGTCAGGGACCAAAATGGTTGCCCTCTTCGTAATTCGGTTTACGTGTCCCTCTAACTCTCGTCCCTCGATTTTGAAACGAACCAAATCGCCAGCGGAGATACCAAGCCGGCTTCTAGCTAAATCACTTGGTGTCAGCAAACGATGGTTTGACTCAGTGTGTCCGAAAAACCGATTGACGATACTCTTGAATGGTTTCGCTGCGCAGTTTGAGTCATTCCAGAGTAGCATTTCGACCAGGTGGACCATTTCGTGTTCCATGATTCGCTGAAGCGCTTCCAAGCGATTGCGGCAAGTGATTCCGCTGACAATCGCCGTCGGTTCATCACGAAACGAAGCGAATAGCGGAGTTGTTGCAATGGCGATTTCGAATTCTGTCTTCAAACCTTTTCGCTCACGCAACGTCTGCATCGTTGTTGTTCCTCCCGACGTCGTCATCCTCGTTGACAGCCGGAATGAAAGTGGGCGGTCTGCGGTCTGTTCACAAACTCGCGAGACATTGCCATTGAAATGCTGCTCATCCGTGATTTGAAAAAGCATCCCAAGATCAGAATTGCAAATGTCTTTAAAATTTCCAGAGCGAACATACCGCGAATTGGTCAGCATGTACTTGTAGATTAATCGCGAAGATTCCTCGCGCTTCTGCGGCGAAAGCACATGCTGCTTTACTTGCTTACGCAGTTCGTTTTTTTGTTTTGATTCCATTTGCAAATCAGTCGCAGATCTATTTCGCTTTCATCACAGTTTAAGTGATTTTCGAGCTGGGGCTAAGCTCGATCCGACTGGCCAGTTTTTAAATGCACAAAGCCTATTCAGAGTTGTTTTTTGTAAACTACCGTTTCTATATCTAGAGCCACGCTAGCTTCAACTGCTGTCATCATTGCGCCGAAAGGCTGACCGAAAAAGCCTTAGATAGGGCATTTCTTAAGCAGTTGATTTAGATTGGGTGAAGTTCACAGAGCAAATGATCGATACAACTGCAAGCCTAAGAAAGCACAACATTTTGTGTTGACATCAATCCCAATGTCGATATATTGGGCTCCCGCCACTTTTTGGAAGCATCAAATTTGCTTCACAATTCGTTTCAGATCAGTCGTTTGGAAGCATTCGGAACTCTGGGCAATTTGGGAAGAATGTCTTCCCCGTAAAGTGGCAATAACTAGGGGTTGTATCGGGAAGACGAGACTCTTCGCGTAATCATACATAGATATCAACTGGACTTTCAGTAACCGGCACGGACGCCTGTGTGTCGACCGCTGTACATGACGGAACGATTTCTACCAACGAGTGACCTACTGAGTCAGTCGTCTACATGATGCTACTCCTGAGATCAATGAAGCGGTTTTGGGCTAATTGGATTAGTTCGGAAAAGGAATAGAGATGGATTCTCTGCGGATCTAGCCTCGCCAGCCCTTCTTGATAAGAGCGACGAGAGACGAATCGGGCTTGGATAGCCCGGCAAGTCATGGACCATCAGCTAACAGGAGTGCGAAGGAATGTTGAAAGCGACTCAACAAGAACTAAACGTTAGAAAACGAGACGGTAGAATTCTTTCTCTTGAGCCGGGATTGATCAACAATGCCGTTCAGAAAGCGTTTTGTGCCGAAAGAAGTTTGTCAGACACCAGCCAGCTTGAAAAAGACTTATTGGCTGAGATCAACGAGATTACTGAATCAGTAGTCGAAGAAGTGAAGGCCCAAGCCACTACCGATGAAGGCGTTACGGTCGAACACATCCAGGATGTCGTTGAGCGTCAGTTAATGAAGCGTGAGCATTTCTCGGTTGCTCGTCGTTACATTCTTTATCGTGCAGAGCACAACAAAATTCGGCAGCTTCGCGCCGAAGAACGAATGGACAGTGGCGAGCCGTTTCCAGAAACAATGGTCAATCGCGATGGCCAACTGGAAAACCTTGATTTCGACCGCCTTCGCAGTCAAGTCAACAATGCCTGTGAGGGTTTTGACGAGACGACATCTTCCACTGAGCTACTCGAAGAAGTCGAAAAGCAATTCTTTAACGGCATCACTCCCAAAGAGATTGGCCGCTCGATGGTTTTGGCGGCGAGAGCAAGAATCGAAAACGATCCTGATTACGACACGGTAGCTGGTCGTTTGGTTTTGAACATTATTTACCGAGAGTCCCTAGGTAAATCGGCAACAGGCGGCGACATTGCCAAACTCTACAAAGAAAATTTTGCAAACTACATTTCAACTGGCGTAGAAGCTGAGCGAATTTCTCCCGAATTGGCGACGTTTGATTTGGAGAAGTTAGCCGACGCGATTGATGCCCAACGCGATAATTTGTTTCCTTATCTTGGTTTGCAAACGATTTACGATCGGTACTTGCTGCACATTGAAGGTCGACGCTTTGAAGCGCCGCAGTACTTCTGGATGCGAGTCGCGATGGGTTTGTCTATTCAGGAAACCAACAAGACGGATCGCGCGATCGAGTTTTACAACATCCTTTCGAATTTCCGATTCACTTCGGCGACGCCAACGCTATTCAATGCAGGAACGTTGCATCCGCAATTGAGTTCTTGTTACCTCAGTACGGTTTCTGATGACCTTGATGGCATTTTCAAAGCAATCGGCGACAATGCCAAGCTTTCAAAGTGGGCTGGTGGACTTGGCAACGACTGGACAAACATTCGTGCAACTAACTCGCACATCAAAGGGACCAATGGCCAAAGCCAAGGCGTTATCCCATTCTTGAAAGTCGTCAGTGACACCGCTGTCGCAGTCAATCAAGGGGGAAAGCGTAAGGGAGCTGTTTGTTCTTACCTCGAATCATGGCACCTCGACGTTGAAGAGTTTTTGGATCTTCGCAAGAACACAGGTGACGAGCGTCGGCGTACGCACGACATGCATACTGCGAACTGGATCCCAGATTTGTTCATGAAGCGTGTCCATGAAAAGAAAGATTGGACTTTGTTCAGTCCAGATGAGACGCCAGATTTGCATGATCTTTACGGCAAGGCTTTTGCGACACGTTACGAGCAGTACGAGCAAGATGCTGCCGATGGCAAAATCAAACTCACCCGCAAAGTTCCTGCGGTTGATCTTTGGCGAAAGATGCTGACGCGCGTCTTTGAAACGGGGCATCCATGGATCACCTTCAAAGATCCATCAAACATCCGTTCTCCTCAAGATCACACCGGTGTCGTACACAGTAGCAATCTTTGCACAGAGATTCTTCTTAACACCTCAGAGGACGAGATCGCCGTTTGCAATCTTGGTTCGATCAATATGTTGAACCATGTGACTGATGGCAAACTTGATCTTGAAAAACTGGAAGAGACTATCAACACAGCCGTGCGGATGCTCGACAACGTGATTGATATCAACTTCTATCCGACTGACGAAGCCAAAAACGCAAACCAGCGTCACCGACCCGTTGGGCTTGGTTTGATGGGTTTCCAGGACGCCATCGCTTCTTGTGGCATCAGCTATGCCAGCGAACAGGCCGTCGAATTCGCGGATCGCAGCATGGAAGCCATTTCGTACTTCGCCATCATGGCGTCCAGTCGTTTGG
>CAYMFZ010000553.1:0-4149 GCA_964389585.1 uncultured Pirellulaceae bacterium
CACCCACAAAATCTTAACCAGCCGCCTCAATTAGCCCGACTAGTTCCCACGCCTGCATGTCGCCCGCGTGGTTTTCTACCGCGATCTTCACATTCGAATCCACCGCGAACGACTTGACCTTCTTCAAGACTTCAACGGTAGCGTCTATATGTTTTTGATTGCCGCCTTCGGTTTGCCGGTCATTCATTCCGCCGAGTTAACAAGTAAAAACGGGTGAACCAATCTCTTTAGCGACTTTGATTCCCAGCCGAAGCAATTCTTCAGCGGATCCATATTTATCGGTGAAGCGTGCCGCAGTCGGGCAAATACTTCCCGTTCCCGCATGGACTTGAATGCCAAGATCATCAGCTTTCTTTTTCAAGCCGTTCAAATACGAAGCCTCGTGATTTTCATAAACGTCGAGATCAGAAAGCAGCAATGAATCGAGTTTCTGTTCAGCCGCAAATTCAATCAGTTTGTCGGCTTTCCAATTATGAGCTCGAATCGAAAAGTTATCGAATCCGAGCGGAATCTTTCCTTTGCCGGATTCCGATTCAATTAGCTTTCGACTTGGGAGCAAAGCACCCGAGCAACTCGCGGCTGTCAAAAATGAAGCAGAGCCCGCAGCTACAAACGCTCTTCGCGAAATTGAGCGTGATGAATCAATGTTCTTCATGGTTAGTTTTCGATCCAAAATTGTCTTTGATGCAACTGACATTCTATTCGACCACGAACCTAAGAGCGAATTCGTGTTGAGGTGAGCAGCAGAACTGCAAAGTCGCTTTTTTAAAACCTGAAGCCTGGACAGTACCCATGCAATTTTAGTGGGTGACTCTTGCGGAGAGTTATCAAGCCCACGAGTGGAGTCTCTTGTCAATAAAAACGTTTGCTGAAATTGGATCTTGCGTGAATCTTGGTAACTTCCGGCAGAAGTTACCCACCAAAAAGTGCCAACGACAAACAATAAGTTGACTCGCTTTTCGACTACAATTATCCCGCTGACGCAATCCAGACTTAGACAACACGTTCCATTCTGAGGATCAACACCGAACAGCGATAACTTTGGCGAAATGGTTGGTCAAGATTCCAACTATTTCGCTCGCTCGATAGAATCGACGATCATCTGTTTCGCCACATCGGCTTGCTCTACCTGTTTGATCTCAACCCATTTGTCAGGCTCTAGATCTTTGTAGTGCCCAAAGAAATGTTCGATCTGTTGAATCGTAATTTCTGGTAAGTCGGAATAGCTTTTGATTTTCTCGTATCGACGAGTCAATTTCGTTGTTGGCACTGCGATGATCTTTTCGTCCGGACCCGCGTCGTCTTGCATAATCAAAACACCCACAGGTCGACAACTCATCACAGCTCCCGGGACGATCGCGCGTGTGTTGCATACAAGCACATCAATTGGATCGCCGTCCTGCGAAAGCGTATGTGGCACGAAACCATAATTCCCCGGGTAGACCATCGGGGTGTAAAGAAAACGATCGACAAACATCGTTCCAGAATCTTTATCCAACTCATATTTAATCGGTTGCCCACCCACAGGAATCTCAATAATCACATTGATGTCTTCGGGTGGATTGATACCGATCGGAATTGCGTCAATACGCATGAAAAAGTCTTCCTGTTGCGTTTAGTATTTTCGCCATCAGTTGGCGGTTGTGGGAGAAGTCGGACATTCTAACGGAGCCATTCAAGATCGGAATAGGACGGCGGTAGAGGTTCCGAGGAATGCCAGCCTTGCCACCATCTAGTCATAAAGCCAGCGAGTCGCGACCGTTGGGTGTATCAAACTAAATTTGCCTTTGCTATCGCATGGAAATTTTTGGCTATTGATTCTTATGAGCGCGAATTGCTTGATGGATGAGCTCCAACTTGTGCATCCGTAAGCTACCTGCTCCGCCAAGTGCATCGTTGCGTACGATTTTTCCATCTGGACCAAGTAACAGGTAACTTGGAAATCCCGCTACGCCAATCTTTTTATACTCATTCAAAATTGTCTCATCGGTTGTGTCGACAACTAACGGATAATCAATTCCGTTGGCATCCGCATACTGCTTAACGTTTCCTGGTGTTTGAGTAGCGATATGAACACTTACAACGGTGAACCCCTGCTCGCCATAAATCCGCTGAGCCTCTTTGATGTGCGGCATATCGCGAATACAGGGACCACAACCAATAAACCAAAAATCTAACAACACAAACTTACCTCGAAAATCATTAAGCGATTTCGCGTCAGTATTAAACCATGTACCTTCCCCCATATCCGGAACAGTATTTCCAGGACGTCCATCGGCAAATTTAATCTCCAGTTCCTTGATCGCCTTTTCCAATTTCGATTTGTAGTCCTCTGGAATCTCAAACTCGCTCTGCACCGCTTCAATCACCCAGTTAGGATCGGTCTGCTCAACGAGTTGAAGTTCGACATTTTCAAAAGCCCGGGGATTCGTTAAGTCAACCTTCATGTATTGTGCAAGATTGCTTTGGGAATCAAAGGCGACCAAATTCGCGACCATCAATCTTTTCTTGTCTTTCCAAACGAAATTCTCTACCTCAAGCGAAAAACGCCCATCTTCATCCGTCACGACATATGTTGGTTCGCCGGGATTTCTGACACGTACGACGGCATTCTTAACCGGCAACTTATTCTTCCCCACCACGATGCCTTTCACAATCGGCATTGGAGCGACTACATAATCCGGAATTTCTTTTGAGGTTCCGGCTTCAATTTCCATTGACTCAGGATCCGAATAGTAGCCAGACCATGCGACTTGGATTTTTGCTTTCCCTTTTGGTAACTTTACCGAGTAGTAGCCTTCACTATCGGTTTTCGCATAGTCGCTAGACCACCAACCCAGTTTCTCAAGCTGGACAAACTCACCATCGGAATCGGCAATCAAATTCTCCGAATCGGCGGTAACCGTCGCGCCCGATACGGGCTCACCCGATTCTGTAATTACTCGGCCTCGGTATTCACTATTCTTTCGAACGACAAAGTCCTTTTCCATATTGTCAGAATCAAATTCAAGCTCTTTGAACTCGTAAATCGATGACGGGAACTGAGGCGTGATTTGGTAGCCGGCCAACGAAAGTGAAAACTGTTCGTACGCCCCGGGTTGAAGACAAAACTCAGTCACGCCGTTTTTTATTGGGAACTGATGAATAATCCCCGTCGCCTTGTAAGAAAAAGACTGGAGTCGAAGGTATTGCCCCTCAATCTCGGAAATCGTTCTCGCGTCACCCAGGAACCTGGCTTTTACCCGCGTCCCTTTGGACAACTTGATCGTTACCAACTCGCCAGAAACAAGATCTTGTTCGATTGAAGTTTCCGTTGCCCACTGTGGATGAACGACTTTAATTGTGGCGGAACTTCCGGTTGGCAACGGCGGAAGTTTCAGCATTCCACTTGAGTCACTTCGATAATCACCTTCCTTGAAAAACGAGAACATTTCGTTTGAGTAAACGGTTTTCAGTTCGGCATCCGCATTGGAGATTGTCAACCTGCTGACTTGGGCTCCTTCGACAGCCTTGCCATCGGGCGAGACGACGCGAAACCAACTTTGAACCGCAGGTAACAGTCGACAAGTCACCTCGTGATTCTGACCGACCTTAACGGAGAAATCACTTGTAATGGACGCGAAATCTGCATGCCGAACCAAGACAGTCAGATACTTCCCGGTCGGTAAACCCTCAAACTTGATGCTTCCATTGGCATCCGTTTTGCCACGGAACTCAGTTTCTTTCCACTCACCTCCACCTCCCCACAACCGAATTTCAACTTGGGCCGAAGGAACTGGGGCGCCGACTTTGTCGACCACTTGGACTCGGGACGTGGCCGGCTTTTCATCGTCGGCAAAACAGAGGTTAAGATCGCAGCCCATCGCGGCGAGAACGCCCAGGAGTGCATAGGAGACAATCCCTCGAATGTGAAGAATTCTAAGTTCAACAGGATTGGAGTGAACTGGATACATTTGAAGCCACAATAAAACAGGATTTGATTGAAATGAGATCGACTAATTCGCGAACCAACGAAAAAAGCGAAACCCGGTTTGGATTTCGCTTAGTTGGCTTTTCAATTCATCGAATCGGTTCGATTAAGTTGCTTCTTCTTTTTTGCAAACGACGCTCGTCAAATCGTCGGCGAGTTTCTTGACGGCTTATTGAACT
>CAYMFZ010000554.1:0-4145 GCA_964389585.1 uncultured Pirellulaceae bacterium
TCCCAACACAGGTCAGTTGGTTTTCGCACCGACTTTTATCTCGGAGTCGACTTTCGGAGCGTTTGCAGATCTAGGTTACGCGGTTGACGGGATCAATGGCGCTTTCGCGGCACCCAAAGGTGCTGGCACAGGTCGATGGCCAAAATCAGTTGGCGCGGGAGTCAATCCATTTGAAGTCAATGGCGTACCGGCAGCGGCAGGTTTGAATTTCAACATAACGGCGATTAAGTCAGTCACTCTTGAGTCGCTTGGATCGACTGGGAGCGGAGCGGGTGGCGTCGAAACGGATGCCTTGGAAGATCCTTATTCGCTACGTAAACACCGTTGGGTTAAATAGTAGTTGTCGTAGCCTCTCAGCTAATCTAAAGCGAACATGCTAAATCACGCGGGTTTGAATTTGAAATTCAGGCCCGTTTTTTGTGCGCGAATGCTTGCCAATTCGTTTCGATGCTCTGGTCGGAAACGGAAAGAAGTTTTACGAAATGGAAGGCCCTAATGCAGCGTTACGTCTTGGATTTAAGGTTTGTTTGTAGTGGATGAGGTCGACTGCATCTCGGGACTCGTCGCCTCGTCCACTAACCTAAAGTTGAGTTGGCACAACGCACTAGCCTCGGGCAACCACAACCAGCAAAACAAGCCACTCGTTCGATTTCAGTTCAGGTCGTCCTGCAAACGAGTACTTAGGAGCAACACATTCGTTTAACGGATGTGACTTTGTTACTGCCATGCCAACGAACCTGTACGGACCCATCCAATCCATTGACGACCAGTTCCATCGGTCACCGCATCGAACGAGAGAATTCGTTGCGAAGACATGCGATTCCGGACTGCCCCGATTCACTATCGACCACGACGTTGACGCGGACTTCGCTGGTGTTGATGGCTTCGATGTTGATCTTTGCATCGGACAAAGCTCGAAACATGCCGATCGCGACACCCGTGTGACTTCTGAGACCAACGCCTGAGACCGAAAGTTTCGAAATCGACTTTTTGAAGTCAACTTTCTCGCAGCCAAATTCTTCGCAAACTTGTTGGGCGACCGTCAAAGCATTGTCGAACTGGTCGCGTGGCATCGTAAACGTAATGTCAGCAATTTTGTCACTGGCATAGCTTTGAACAATCATGTCGACGAACACACCTGCGTCTGCGATTCGATCAAAAAGTTGGGCCGCGATCCCAGGTTTATTGGGAATTTTGGAAACGGTGATCCGCGACTGCGTATCGTCGATCGAGATGTCGTCGATCATTAGCGACTCCATTCCCATGTCCTGCTTCAATCGATCAATCACATCGGCGGGACTGATTCCGTTGGTGGGAGCACGAACGGATTCGGTGTCGATGACTTTCGACTCAATCTTATCGAGTCCAAACTCAGAATGAACAGTTCGCAATGCGTTCAGTGCAGAATCTCTTTTTACGAGCGCGGAAATTTTGATTTCGGATGTTGTGATAATTTCCATGTTCACACCAGCTTGGGCGAGTGTTCGAAACATTCGGTTGGCGACGCCAGTCTGTTCTGCCATGCCCAATCCGACGACAGAGACTTTTGAAACCTCGTCGTCCATTTGGCCGATCCGACCGCCCAACTCCGCAATTGAAGTTTTGACGGCCTCAAGGGCATCGTCAGCTTCATTGCGTGGAACAGTAAAGCTGACTGTGGTATTTCCATTTTCAGATACGTTTTGGACGATCATGTCGACCGTGATCTTCTTGTCAGCGATTGGTGCGAAAATCTTGTGAATGGTACCAGGAACATCAGGAACATCGAAAACAGAAATTAAGGCTTCGTCCTTTGTCAGCGCCGCACCACTGACGGCAAGGTTACGTGTGTCTGAGTCATCAACGATTACCGAGCCAGGGACATCACTCAAACTACTGCGAACATGAATTGGGACATTGAACTTTTTCCCAAACTCAACCGAACGGCTGTGCAAAACGCCTGCGCCCAAGCTGGCCAACTCAAGCATTTCGTCGTAGCAGACTTGGCGAACAATACAGGCTTCGGGCAGAACGCGAGGGTCGGTCGTGTAGACGCCATCCACATCGGTGTAAATTTCACATTGGTCTGCACCTAGAACAGCAGCCAAAGCAACCGCTGTTGTGTCGCTTCCACCACGACCCAATGTCGTAATGTTCAAATTATCATCGATGCCTTGAAATCCGGCGGCGATGACAATGTTGCCTTCGTCGAGCAAGTTGTTAATCCGCTCGGTTGAAATCGAATGGATTCGAGCTTTCGTGTGAGAGCTGTCGGTTTTAATTCCGATTTGCGCGCCCGTTAGGCTGATAGCTTTGTAGCCCAATGAGTCAATCGCCATCGCCATCAATGCAACACTGACTTGTTCGCCAGTCGACAGCAGCATATCCATTTCGCGAGCAGGTGGACGCTCATTAATTTCGTTGGCCAGACCAATCAATGTGTCGGTGTTCTTGCCCATCGCACTGACGACCATTACGACTTGGTTGCCTTTTTGGTGGGCGCGCACGGCTTTACGCGCCGCGGCCAAGATCTTTTCGCTATCGGCAACACTGGTGCCGCCGAACTTTTGAACAACGAGTGACATGGAATTGTTGGTTGGCTATCAAAACAGAAATCGAAACCAAGAATCTATCTGTTTCGGAGCCGATTCGAAAGCGTAGCGGCGCTTACGTGTGCCGGGGTGCCGTTGGAGCTTTATTGCGGCGTAGCCGTGCCGGATTTTGTTATTAGACAATAGTTTGGCGGGTCATTTTGACTGATTCAATGGACGATGATTTTGCCACGGATGGACATGGCCAAACACGGATTCTTTTGTGAGGTTGGTTCGCGTGTTAAAAAACGAACCTGCCTGAGTATGGGGCATTTGCAAACGAGGTTCCGCTTTTGTCCCGCCGGCATCTTTGTTGGTTCGATTGTTCTCAACCTGCAAACGTATCGATATTGGAATGGGATTTCGTGAGGTGTAACTTCTGAACCGATAGTAGTCGCCGGCATTCAGCGGTAAACTTTAATGTGTCGAGTGATCCCAATGGTTGGTCGTCAAATTGATTTGAAAGAGTTGGTCAACGAAGTAGTCGATCGTGAATTTTTATCAGAACCTAGCTGATATTCGAAATGATTTTGAGAACGGCGATACGCCGCAAGAAATCGTCGACGTTCTTAATTCGCATGTTGAAGAGCTGCTTGCCAGCGATACACAATCCCGAACGATTTCAGTCGGCGAATCGGCTCCAATGGATTCGAAAGTTCAATTCAAGAAACGGACGGTGTCGTTGAGTGAACTAATCGGCGAGCATTATTTGGTTCTGACCTGGTTCCGTGGAAACTGGTGACCTTACTGCATCGTGGAGCTGGAAGCTTTACAAGCAAATCTAAGCGAATTCAAAAAGTGCGGTGCGTCATTGGTCGCACTCTGCCCACAGCGGCAATCGTCCAATGAGGAAGTTTCGAATCAGCTTGGTTTGGATTTTCCGGTACTGCAGGACCGAAACAATGAAGTCGCGACAGCCTTTGGTTTGACTTTGCAGACTCCGCCGGCTGTCATCGCCGCTGAGCAATTCTTGGGCCTCGATCTTCCCGCGTCAAATGAGACTGACAACTGGGATTTGCCAATCCCTTCTCGGTACGTGATCGACCACTCCTCCGTCGTCCAATATGCCTCACACCACATTGACCATCGAATGCGAGTCGATCCACGCGAATGTTTGGAGTGGCTGAAGAAGGTTTGCTCCTAGCCCTGGTGTCTTCAACTGGTTTTGTTTAAGTAGTCGTTCGAGCGACCGCAAAGACTGTCAGGTCAACGTATTGGTTTGTCAAAGCTTATACTTTGGATCAGCCGCAGTGCGTTAGCACCCGGTTCAGTGGCGTAAAACCCGACGCCAACGCGTGGCCGCTGATTTCAACACCCTTAACTTTAGGGCAGGCGAACCAACAGCCACTTGTTCAGTCTTTCTAAATGGCACGACCATTCCCAATCGTCTACTTCCGATCTAAGAGTTGGTTCCAGTTTTCGCGTTCACGATCTTCCACTTTGTACTTGATCGGAAAAGCACGTTTGGACTCCAGGAAATTCTTGATGTGTTCACTCGGATCCATCAAAGATGGATTATCGCCTGCACTTGGATAGTAGACATCAAGGAGTCGTAGCAAATCTTCGACGTTACCC
>CAYMFZ010000555.1:0-4136 GCA_964389585.1 uncultured Pirellulaceae bacterium
AGTACGAACCGCGCGGAAGCGAACGTTCTGGTTTTCCGATTCCATCGCCAAGGAACGAATGACTTTCTTCGCCGCGTCCGATGAGTCAAAACTTGCTGACAGCCAACTCGTCGCAATCACAGGCAATTGCATATAGGGCGAATCAAAACAGATTTCGGCAACCTTTACCTCATCCATCAAATTTTTAAGCAGGTTGGCGGCCTCAAGTGCAATCTCATCGTTACGCGTCAAAATGACATTGGTCAGCAACTCAATTTGAGTCGCTTTTTTTCCCGAGCTTGTCAGTAGCGTCAATCCGGCAACCGCCAAATCCCGATGTCCTGTTTCAATCGCGATCGCCGCGCGTTGCTCGTCGCCCACGTCCAGCGTTTTCAATTCGTCAAAGGCAAGTTGTCGAACGAGTTGGTTCGGATCTCCCGCAGTCTGCGTTAAGACACTGATCGTTGATTCGTGAAACGATTTCTCATTTTGACTGATCGCCACAAGTCGATTGATGGCAGTGGCTCGAACGCTAATCACCGTCGCACCAAAGCCGGGCTTTTCACCGCGCTGGTGATAGCTTCCTTGTTCTCTCGCCAATCCGACGTAAGTTCCAAACGCCAGTTGGTTAAGCGAATCTGAATCAGTTGAAACTTTTGGTGGCTTGGCTTGTTTGGCCGCGGCAGCAATTTCGTTTGCGAACCGTTCCGAGTAAGCTCGCCATTCGTCGTTCCAGTCGTTTGGTTTTTCTTGATCAAGTTTCGGCAAAAACCAAATTAGACGCGCGACCAATTGATTCGATCCAAAGCAAATCACGGCGGCGATTTTCTCAATCGTTTCAGTTTCCACCGTCCAGTCTTTTGATTCACTTCGATCATTGAACGTAGACTCGATGACCATCAAAAAAGACTTTGTATCGGCGAACGATTCGATGGCTTTCGCGGCCAATAGTCGAATCCGCGGATCACGAGCAGCTAAACATGCAGTCGTCAAACGAGGCGAACCATCATGCAGCAAGTAATCGCGACTAAGCATCACGATGAGAGCCGCATTTCTAATAGCCGAAGAATCGGCCTCCAACATTTGAAGCAATCTTCCCTCTGTTCTGTCGCCAAGAACGACGGCAGCAACCAGCCGTTGCACCGACTCAATCGAAGCAGCCTCTTTCGAAAAGACTTGAGGAAGCCCGATTGGATCGTTCGCCATCACCATCGCAAACGCGGCGTAACTCTTGACCGGTTCATCAGAGTGACGCATGAAAGGACGAACTTTGTCGAGCGAGTCTTCATTGCTTACCCAAGCCAACGCCCAGGCCGCGCTTTTGCGAACGGCTTCCTCCTCGTTTTTCAAATTCGCCAAGACGCAATCGAGTGTCGTGGGATCTCCCAACCGTGAAAGCCCCATATTGGCGGTGATGACGTTCGATTGCCAGTTCTTTTGCAACGCTTCAAATTGCGCCAAGTCTCTTTCTTCGTCGTTTCCTGCAGTCAGTTCATCCCAGCTCGCTTTGAAAGACGCCACGGTTGGCTTTGGTTGTTCGGCGACGTCAACCAACACGTCGCGTGCGGCAGGATCCCCAAGCTGAGCCAGCGCAAACGCGGCACCCAAACGAACATCAACTTTTTTGCTGTCTAAAGCCGCCCGAAGTTGATCAACCGAATTCGCATCAACTAGCGACTTGATCACAACGAATCGTATCGACTCTTCATCATCGTCAATCGCTTTGAGCAGCACCTTCCTTGATTCATTGGTGCGATTTTTAACGAGCTTGATGCAAGCCGCCATGCGAACATCTTCATGCTCTCGCACGATCGCGTCTTCAAGCCACGAAAGGTCGGTATCCTTCGCTTCCTTCTCCAAATGGGAAAACGTATCGGTTCGAATCTCTTTGTCAGGATCGTCCAACAAATCAAGCAGCAATTCCCGCGCCCACGATTCCTTGGACAGCGCCATCGTTTCGGTGAGAACTTCACGGCGCACGTCGGCATGAACGCTGTTGAGAATCAGCCGGAGCGATTTCTCTTCGCCGCCACCGATTTTCGAATTCAAAATGAACTTGAACGCCTCGTTGCGAATCGGATTCGCTTCGTCATTGAGCGCTTGCAAGAGCAATTGAATTGCCGGATCGTCAATTGATTTTGGTTTAGTTTTGCGAGCATGTTTGACCAGTGTTTCCAGCCCACGACGCCGAACGTCTTCAGCGCTTGCCGCCAAACCGTCAGTTGCAGCAGCCAACGGATCGTCAGATTGAATCGCTGTCAAAGCAGAGTAAGCTGCGTCACGAACTTCGACAGTCTCATCCGCAAGCAAGGTACTAAGTCGCTCGTTAGCACGCGAATCGCCAAGTGCCGCAAGGGCTTTACAAACCTCAACCCTTACGGCCGCGTCTTCCTCGCGAGAAAGCTGCATCAACAGACCAAACGCACGAGGGTCCTCAAGCAACGCCAAACATTTTGTACCCAACAAACAAGTGCTGACGGCGCGGGCACTGACAGCGATCAGTAGTGGTTGGAAATCTGCATCCGCAAGTTTTGGCTTGGGAAGCTTCGCGACTTTCTTCTTTGTTGGTTTCTCTTTTTTGGATTCCGATTCAGTCTTCTCTGTTTTGACTTTCTTCGTGTTTGAACGTGTCTTGGTGGACGGAGCGGAATCAATTGTGAAATTCTCGAGATCCATCAGTTGCCGATCGATGTTCGGATCTCGTTCACGAATGGCGACGGCCAATTTTTTACGAGAGAGGATCAGTAACAACGCAGCGGTTCGTCTAACGTCGCCATTTGGATCCTCAATCTTCTGACGAATTCCAGCGGCAGCTTCCGCGTCATCGAGCAACTTGCGTTGAAAGATTCGAATCAGCCCCATGCGTCGCGCGTCGGATTGTCTTGACTGAAGCGCAATCAGATTTGGCCGAGCCGATTTTTTATCAAACACCGATTCAAAAGCGAGCACGGCGGCGCGCCGAATCGGGTCAACCTTGTGATCAAAGGTCTTAACGATCAGGTCCTTGGCCCGATTCTTGAACGCATCAGAGTTCTTTTTATCCGACGCAAGTCTCTCCGCGATCTTGACCGAGTCGCACGCGATATCAGAAATGCCTGTTTCAATCGCCTTGCTACAGAAATCCAACAAGTCTTGATCGCTAGTCTGAGATTCCGACAAGTACTCGAAAACCGTTTTACGAACTTGATCGACGGACGAACTCAAAGCTGGCAACAACAGCTCTTGATGACGTGGGTGCTTTGACTCACACAACAGTTTGGCCGCAGTCTGTTGAAGCTTGACATCTTTTTCGACTTCGATTCGGCGAGCGATCAATTCGACGGAAGCTAAATCGTCCAGCGCCGCCAGTTCATGAAGTCCCTTTCCGCGATCAGCAGTGGAATTCGAATCAAATAGCTGAGCCGCACGTTGAAACAAGTCATTATATCGCGCAGACGCTGAACCAAATTTCCCGTCTTCATCAATCAAGAACAGTCGAATCGAATTGTCCGATTGCGTCGCAACCAACATCGAACGTTTGTGAATCGTAGCAACGGCCAATTGGGTCACCGCGACCAGTCCGTCAGAAAGCGTAGAAGGCTTCGTGGCTCCCGCGCGAGCCCATGACTTGCATGACCTATCAAGACTTCCGGTTATGAAACGTTTTTCTCCGGCCAAAACCATCGCCGTCACACGTTCTTTGTGGTTGTTGGCGCGGCCGCGGTCTTCCGGCTCGAGCGCTCCTCGGGCGTGGGTGAGAAGTAGCTTTTGATCAACTCCAGCAGAAAAGAATCTCAGCTCCTCAACTTCAAACAGAATCGACGTGACTTCGCCTTGATGAATTTTTGACGACTCGCTTAAGACGAATTCATCGGCGTCCTCTCGTTGAAAGACAAACACCGTTCCATCAACCGACCCAACGGCCAGCCATTTCGAATCTTGATTTCCGCCGATCGCGGTCGCTTCAACCGTTTGACCGTCAGATTCCAAAGACAACGTTTGCTTAAGCTTCCCTTTGCCGTCGACTAAACAAACATCAGAGCCACAAAGACAAGCTATTTCATCGTCGCTGATTCGAACAATCTTTTTGGCCGGCGCGGGAAGCTTCGTTTTCTGAGCCTTGGCAGTTTTGCCGTCTGCGATGTACAGCAATCCATCGGTCCCGCCGATCCAAAATG
>CAYMFZ010000556.1:0-4132 GCA_964389585.1 uncultured Pirellulaceae bacterium
GCGAATCCCACTACGATGATCGCACGATTTTAGGTTTTGAAATGTCCTCTAGCAACCTGTACCAGTTGCGATTGTGTGTTTAGTTCTAGTGGGGTTTCTGATGTTACTATCTGCTGATGATTTTCGTTTGGTTTCAAAAGCTTTCGTATTATTGCCATTCGCGATTGCTTTGATGATGGCGTCTGGATGTGACTCTAAACCAGCGATCGAAGATACACGCCCTATGTTTAGCACATCTATTCAAGAATTCATTGACGGTCCCGACTCCACTCCAATTGAGATTGAGCTAATGAAGAAATTGATCGCTGAAGGGCGAACCGAATTCGAAGAGGCTGAGTACCCCGCGCTCTGTGAAGAGGCGAAACGCATTAAGTTTGAGCGAGAGCAGAAGAAAGCCAAAGCCGAGCAGACCGATTGGTAGTCACGCATATTTGTTGATTCTGAATGACTCGATCTATTGCATTTACGTTTTTTAAATTCTTGAGGGGTTGAGGTTTCCAGTGCTACTTTTATCCGCTCGTTTTCGTTGTGTTCCATGTGGTTGTGTTTTGCTTTGGGTGATCGCTTTGATAATGGCGTCTGGATGTGATTCAAAACCAACTGTCGAAGACACTCGTCCGGTGGAACATAGCTGGGCTATTCAGCAATACCTCGATGGAGATGAGGTGACGCCAATTGAGCGTGAGCTGATGGAGAAGTTAATTGCTGAAGGAAGAACAGAGTTTGAGCCGGGTGAGTACGGTGAAGTCTATTTCGAAGCCAAACGAATTGAGCGTGAGCGAGAGCAAGAAAGTGCAACCAAGCCCAAGCAAAAAGATGATTGGTAGTCCGCTACTTCAATCGAAATGAATCGAGTTTTGGCGATTGGTAACTCTTCTGCTAAGATTCAAGTCCGTCATATAGGCGATGTTTGGACTTTGGTTATCTAACTAGCTGAAAGCGAAACGCATGAATTCTTGGTTAACAAAAAAGACTGTCTTCGTTACCCTCTTGGCAATTGCTGGAGGTTGGATCGGTGTTAGCGGCCTCAACGCCTGGAACGCGCGGTTGACTCCCGAGAAAATCGCCGCAGGAAAAGTCTTGTTTGAGCACGAGTGGTCCGTCAACGATTCGCTTTGTGGTCAAGGGGATGGGCTCGGTCCTGTCTTCAATGCGAATTCTTGCGTGGCTTGTCATTTTCAAGGCGGCATCGGCGGTGCCAGTGGAAACAATCGGAATGTCGTTTCTTTTGAAGTCCAACAAGAAGAAGACTCTGACGTCATTCCTCCTACTGGTGTCGTCCATAAGAAAGCAATTACCGCTGAGCTCAAGGAAACAAAAGAAAACGTCAAGCTTCTATATCCGAGCGTTTTGCAAACCTTTTCAGTGGTCGAAGCCGGTTCAATGAGCGGGCCTGATTGTAGCTATGAAACGCGAATTCGAGAGGTGAAAGAAGTCGTTGACCCAGTCGTTTTCCACGAACTTAACTCCCCTGCACTGTTTGGTGTCGGCTTGATTGATGACATCGCCAATGTCTCGGTCACTTTGCATGGTCACAAGCGGTTGGTCAGGAAGATGGGCGAAGAAATGTCTGGCGATTTTGATGGAAACCGACTTGGGATGGTGAACTTGGTTGATGGCGGAGTGGGAAAGTTTGGCTGGAAAGGCCAATTCGCCTCACTTGAAGACTTTGTTGCATCAGCCTGTGCAATGGAGATCGGTTTGACCAATTCAATGCATCGACAACCTGTTGCCAAAGAGCATCGTGCTGATGCGGAAGCGAAAATGGACATGACGCGAAAGCAACTTCACGAATTGGTTTGTTTTGTTCGTAGTCTTCCGCGCCCTGAGCAGGTCTTGCCGACCGATGCGAATGATTTGAAACGTGCCACGCGCGGCGAAGAGATTTTCACGTCAGTTGGCTGCGCGGATTGCCACGTCAAAGACTTTGGCGGGATCGAATCGGTTTACTCTGACTTTCATCTGTACAATCTCGAGCCGGTTGTCGCGAATCCGTCTGCATCAGGATACGCGGATGGGAAAGCGGAGGAGGAATTTAATTTCGATGGCGATCATCCGCATCCCGATCAGTGGCAAACGCCAGCTCTCTGGGGCGTCGCGGATTCTGCTCCTTATTTCCACGACGGCGGATCGGCTTCGTTGCGAACAGCAATCGAACGTCACGAGGGGCAGGCGAAATCGTCATTGAACCGTTTCGAAGAACTGTCTGCTTATGATCAGGATTCGCTGATCAAGTTCTTGGAGACGTTGAAGGCGCCGCAGCAGGCTGAGATCGAGAACGTCGCCAAGTAGTTGTTCTGGCATTCTCGTGTCAAGCAAGATTTAGTGCCGATCCTAGAACCAAAAGCTTGTTTGGCAGTGAGCCGAAGGCCCTAGCCTCGGGACAGGATAACCAGCCAAACAAACCACTCGTTGGATTGGCCCGAGGCTAACGGCAACGGCTCACAAGTATTGAATAGACCGTTAAACGGAAACGGTGTTTTTGCCCAGGTCTTTCGCACGATAAAGCGCTTCATCCGCAATCGCCACCAAACTCGTCGAATCATTTCCAGCTTCGGGATAGCACGCCACGCCGATGCTGATCGTTGGGTGCAGCGGAATCTCATCCTTGACCATTCCCGCAGTATCCACGGTTTGTCGAATCTGCTCTGCGATTTTCATTGCCGCATCCAAGTCGACACCAGGAAGGAACGCGCTGAACTCATCGCCACCGAACCGACAGGCTCTACCTTTACCGTCAATCACACGAGCGATGATGCGACCGGCCTCACCGATTACATGTGCACCAAAAAGATGGCCGTAGGTGTCATTGATTTGCTTCACACCGTCCATGTCCATCATCAGCATCGCCAAGGCTCCATTGCCCTTGATGGCTGCTTGAAGCTCGAACTCAAGGGCCTGGTCGAATCGCCGTTTTGAAGGCAAGCCCGTCAAAGGATCGGTGCCAACGAGGGATTCGACTTCGCTGTGAAAGTCGACATCCATCTCATCAGCCAATGAAAAACGAATCACGGTCTCGCCAAGGAATATCTTTTCGCCATCACGAAGCACACGCTGCTCTTGAACCGGCGAACCGTCAACTCGTGTTCCATTGGTCGATCGCAAATCTTCGAGAACATAATCGTCGTTTCCAATTGGTGTGATCGTTGCGTGTTGCCATGAAACGCCCAAATCTTGAAGAGAGAAACTGCAATTCGGATCACGTCCCAAGATCGTTCGCCCTTGAATCAAAACATGGTTACCCAAATCAGCAGGGCTACGAACTACATTGAGAAACGCTTGTTTGTTCTGCCGCAGACTGGATGGAACATCACCTTCATTGATTCGCATTGTCCGCAACTGAGGCGGCGTCTCGTTCGGGCTTGGGTTTGTTGGATTGGGCAAGTGATTATTGTTTAGGTTCATGAGGTCAAACATATTGAAATGAGTGGTCCTTGGCATTCGAACAAGAATTGTAGCATCACCTAAGAACTGGCTCTACGAAGATCCTACGGGCGATGTTCACATGCTTGCATGACTTTTTATTCAAGAAAAAGTTCTCGAAATTATTTGCCTTTCATTAAAGTCTTGATGGTGTCGGCCTTGAATTTGGATGAGTCTTTCCAAAACGTTAACGATTTAACTTGATCATGTTCAACGCCGCCCCAGTAATGGTACGGATTGGGTTCTCGTCCATCCCAATTCCAGACCAAAATTTTTGATAGGCTATCATCGTCGAAGTTCAGCTCTATCGTGACATTCGGGTCTTCCAAGAAATATGATCGACTGCTGGTCTCGCTAAGCAACGAATCAAGTGTGGTTGTCGATTCGATACTGATCCTGGGTTTTTGTAGTTGAAAAGAGTCTTCGCTTTCCCTTTCATTCCAGTCATGATAACGCCTGGAATCCGAATCCCGCGCTGATGGTTCTAATGTCGGGGGCGAGAGTTCTTGGCCAATTTTGACTTTAACCGTATAGCTCGCGCCGTTTTGAACTTGAACTGCCTTCAAATGGGCAAGTTTTTGAAAGACATCTGAAGCGGACATTCCAAGCGTCAATTGAATTGGCTGATTGACGAAGTAAAGCCCAATCGCGACTGAAGCAAATAATGCGACAGCCATGAATGTTCGTAAACTGAATCGCATTGGCAATT
>CAYMFZ010000557.1:0-4130 GCA_964389585.1 uncultured Pirellulaceae bacterium
CTGGCAAGTTCAGCTACCAAAATCGCGAATTCCCAGCCATTTAGTTCTTCGATCCAAGTTACTGGAAACATGTTTGACGAAGTCGTCTCCGCGACGGGAACGTATTATCAAATGGGGCAGGGGACTAGTAAATCGAGAATGGAATTGAATTTCGGCATGTTACCGAACTCTCCCCGCGTGTTTCAACTTTGCGATGGTCGGTTCGTTTACAAGATTCAATCTGAAGGTGATCAGCGTACGTTTGAGTTTGTTGACTTGATGAAGATTCGCGAATCGTCTGGAGAAACCGGAGTTGGGATTTCGCCGACCGGCTGGGTGGCAACGGGAGGAATTGCCAGCTTGTTTCAGCACTTGGCTTCCGCGTTTAATTTTGGGCCAATCGAAATCATGTCAGATTCGCAAATTGTTTTGCGAGGAAGTTGGGATGAGGAAGCGCTTCGACAGATTCTAAAATCCGACAAGTCAAACCAGGCTGTTCTTGACTCGCCGATGAACTCAGAAGACTGGACAGCCGTTCCGCCTCAAATCCCTCACGCTGTCGAATTGGTACTTCGCAAAGATTCGCAGTTGGGCTATTTCCCCAAACGTGTGTCGTTTATGAAATTTTCAACCGATTCTGGTAAGCGAGCTGGCGCGCCAGAGAATCTGCAGTCTGGTCTTGGGCAGGTCCGGCCAACAGTAACACTTGAGTTTTCGCCGCGCCAGCAACTTGCGAATCGTGATGGAAGTCCAATCTCCGATCAGTTCTTCGTGATCGATTCTTCGAATCTCGAATCAGTGGACCTTACACGTCAATACATTGCACGAATCGAGTCGTTGCAGGCTGTGCGACAAACGAAAGCAGTTGAGTCTGAGACGACCAATCGCTAGTGCAGTCAAATCCGATGTTTAGATTTACCAAGGTTGTCATGCGAGCTGTGATTCAACGCGTTAAACGAGCAAGTGTCGTTGTCGATGAAAAAACGACGGGTGAGATTGGAATTGGATTGTTGGTTTTGCTTGGCGTCGAAAAAGGCGACACAGACACGGATTTAAAATACACATTCAACAAGACGGTTGGCTTGCGTGTTTTCGAAGACCAGCAGCAAAAGATGAATCTCTCCGTGATAGACGTCGGCGGCAACTTGTTGGTCGTCAGCCAGTTCACGTTGCTAGGCGACGTTCGGAAAGGCAAGCGGCCTGGCTTCAATCAAGCGGCAACGCCAGAAGTGGCCAACGAAATGTACGAATCGTTCGTGGCGATGGGGCAGGGGGTTGGGCTGGATATTCAGACCGGAATATTCCAAGCCGACATGGCGGTTGAGCTAGTGAACGATGGACCTGTTACGATTTTGGTCGATAGTCGTAAGCAGTTCTAGATTGCCTGTCACTTAGAACCTTTCCCGAAACGGTTATTCGACAATGAGCCGAAGGCGCTAGCCTCGGGCCAGGATAACCAGCGAAACAAACCATTCGTTGAACTGACCCAAGGCTAGCGGTTTGGCAATGCTGACTTGAACAGCTCGTACTTTGAACCGGGACTTGAGTCCTTGGGGCCAACCCAGCCGCTTACGCGTCGCGGCTCACAACTTTTGGCATAGGCTTTCATTTAGTTCGGTCGAAATGCCAAAGGCTCACAATTTTCTCTTCGCCATCAATCGTATATTTAAACGACTGATGCATCTTGTGATTTTTCTTCATCGGATCGTCCTTGATCTTTGCCAAGGCGTCCATGTTCGAATGCGTGTAAAGTCGAAAACCTCGATCGTTCGCCAACTCGAATTTGCGAACCAGAGTTTGCTTGCCATCTTTGTTCTCAAGCTTGATGTCAGCAAGAAACCAACCATGGCGACGCAATTCGCGAAAGTTGAACATGTCGCCCTTGAATTCGTCAGCGACTGAAAAGCTTTGGTCGCCAAGTTCTTCACGACCAATCGACTTCAACGTTTTCTCGACCTCCTTGAAATCTCCGAGTCTTTCCTGAGCTCGCGCCAAACGAATGTGGTCGGCGATCAAGCGATCCTTGTCGCCCGGTCTTCGTCTTTTGTACTTGCGTCGATTCTTCGTAAGTATCTTTAGGTACTTGACCGTCTTTTCGTCGTCATCGAGTTGCTCAAGGGCAAAACAGAAATTGCTGAGGCTGTAAATGTACTCGGGGTAGTCGCGATTCAAATTTCGACTGAAGTATTCCCAAGCTTGCTCAAACTCTACAGCGGCTTTGTCGAAGTTTTCGGCGTCCAGATAAGCGAACGCCAAATCGTTGACGAGAATCGCACCGTCTTTCGCATTGAAGCTCTTTCGCCCAAATGCTAATCGTTTTGACAATTCAAATTCGTCTATCGCCTTTTTCAAAAGTGCTCTTTTCTCTTCCTTGTCCGTCGTGGATTCGCTGATGTCTTTTAACGCTTGGGCAGATTTGAAAATTGAGAGGATCGAAACGATATCCTGGTCACCAAAAATTTCCCTGCGATTTTTTGCCAAGAACTGAAACCGCTTAAGTGCTTCCTCGTTTCGATCCAATGAAAAAAGCACATCGCCAACGAGTTCCGTAATCATCAACACGGCTGGGTGCGATTCCTGGACATCGGCCTTGAGCAAACTTTCAGCCTCAAGCAAATTTTTAAGGGCCAGCGCCGTATCGCCTTTTTGATTGCGAGATTGATAGGCGAGGCCCAATACGATTTGTACAGAAGCGTTTCTAATGTCTTTTTTCGGGATAAGGTTCTCGTACTCCTTGAGCACTTGATTGTATTGTTCGATCGTAGTGTCAATCGCCTTGTTGGAATGAAGCGCCGGCCCCATCGCTTTGCCGATTTCCGCGCGACCATGATTTTGAAGAGCAACCACGAACAACATGTAATTGGTGCGCATGTCGTTTGGGCCGTATCGCTTTTTGATTCGAACAAACGATTCTTCATTCTTGGCAAACGTTTGAGGAATGCTCGTGACGATTTGGAAGTAATCGAGGGGATTCATGTCGTCTTGGAGCGAAAAAGTTTGGATGGTGTTATTGCGAGGGTCTCCATATTTCGCCAGCGAAGTGAAGATCACTTCCAACCGTTCATCAATTTCCGCTTCGATGTCGAACGTCTTGTCATTGTTTGCATTTGCGAAATCTGACTTCTTGAGATCAAGAATTGCTTCAACCGTCGTTGCGAATTCGCCGTAAGACATCGCAACTCGTTTGTACTCAGCAGATTCGAGCAACATAAAGACGCGGTCAACCATCGAGGAGAGCAGGGCAGGTGGGAATGGACTTTCAGCCGTGTCTTTGCGGATCTTAATCGAAGCGTCGTTGAATTTGATTGCCGACTTGTGCTTGCCTAATGAGCTGAGCGTTTGACCAATTGTGTCCAAAATTTCAGCTTGGACTCTCGGCTTGCCTGGAAACTTTGACTCAATGTTCGCGGGAGAAAATTCTTCCGCAGCAATCTCCATTGCCTCTATCACAGTCAAACTCTTACTGACTTTGCCGCCAGATTTCGCTTGCTCAAACACATCGGCTTTTCGAAGCAAGTTGGTTTGCAGGAAAGTTCGAACGGCAATCGCGACATTCTTCTCACCCTCTGCGCGTTCTCGCTCGACTTCTGCTCGCTCTCTTTCGAATTCGGCTTTAACTTGTGAGCGGTCAGCGCTTGCTTTGGCTTGTTCCGCTTTGATTAGCTGGGCAACTGATCTGTCTTTCGACTCATTCGCCTCTTTCGTCAGGGTGGCTTGGCGGAAAGCCATGATTGGTCCACCTACTGCAAACAGAGTCAGTAGGGTGACTGATACTGCAATCGCGGAAGCCAACGAACGATTCTTTTTGCACCAACGCCAAACTTGCTCGGGTCGTCCAATCGGTCGTGCCTGAATCGGTTCGCCGTCCAGATACAGTTGAAGATCCTCTTCAAGTTTCGCCGCAGTACCGTATCGGCGAGCTGGATCCTTCTCCATACATTTCAGTACGATCGTCGCAAGATCTTTGTGAATGTTGGCGTTGAATTTGGTTGGATTGGGTGGCTCGTCATTGAGGACTTGGTGGATCAGCATTCGCACGTTGCCGCGAAAGGGTAACTCACCCGTTAGCATTTGAAACAAGATCACGCCGACCGAGTAAACATCGCTTCGGCCATCCGCGTCATGCGAATCGCCGCTGGCCTGTTCGGGAG
>CAYMFZ010000558.1:0-4129 GCA_964389585.1 uncultured Pirellulaceae bacterium
ATACCACCGAGCCCTGTCACGATAATCATCGCGGCAGCGCTAAAAATGATCACTGTCAGCGGATCAGAAAGTGACAGGCCGTAAAGGACCGATAAAGGATTAAACAATGGGGCTGTCAAACCAAACGCGATAATCGTTCCTTGCTTTACCCCAGCACGGTGAAGCTCTCGCACTACGGGAATCACGCCTAGTGAACAGACTGGCAACAGCATACCAATGCCCCAGCCAATCAGCAGACCGTAACGACTTTCGTTGCCAAATAACGACTGCGTTTTCTCCTTGCCAAGCATCGTCCGAAGTATCGCTGCAATAAAGCAACCAAACGCGATCCAAACCGATGCGTCGATAAATACTTGAGAGCCTCGAAGCAAGCTGCCTGACAGATAGTACTCAATCACTTTTCAACTCCGCTTAACGGCGAGGCGATGGCACGAAGTTTCTCAAGCTGGTCATCGATGTCTTCGGCATTCTTTTTCCATGCGTCGCGAAACGAATTATCCGTCGCGTCTTTAGCGACTGACTCGATAACTTTGGTGAGACTTTTTGAAGCCTCTGAAACTTTGCTCCATTCGGATTCACCCAAATCAGATTTGGCCGCGATTTCTGGCAACCAAGAAACAACATCCTTCAATTCTTCACGAACTGCGATCTCGAAAACTTGATGCTTGACCTTCTCATCCTCCTCGTGATGCTCACCGGGATAGCCATCATGATGATCGTCTTCACCACCGGATTCGTATTCCGATGCCAAATAGTAGTGCGAGTGACCTGAAGGCCCTTCGCCGTGAACTACTTCGACGTAGTCTATTTTCGTGGGAGCGGGGAATTCTCCTGAGCCAACCAATGATCCATGAATTTCAGCCAGCCGATCAATCGCTGGCAAGAAGCCTTTGGGTTTGTGAAGCGACAAATTCGGCTGGGAGTGGCTGGCAGATTCAGAATTCGAATCACCTCCGTCTGATTTTGAATCGCATCCGACCAGAACTGCGAACAACAAAATTGAACTGGCGATGGTAATGATTTTAGAGAGTTTCATATCTATACTCCTGGCACTTTGACTGAACTAATTACTTCATCAATAACGAGATTCGCATCCCGCGAGCTTCCCGAAATCCTCAGTAGCAACACCGGCCTTGCGACCGTCTTAATGTCATCAGGAATGACGAATTGACGACCTTGCAAATAGGCCCACGCTTGAGCCATGCGTTGCCAAATGATCAAGCCCCGAGGACTCAACCCAATTTCAACATCTGCGTGCGTTCGCGTTGCGGTTGCGAGATCGACTAAGTAACCACGCACAGACTGGTTCACTTCGATGCTTTGGACAGATACCTGTATCGAACTCAATTCCTTCAAGCTGATCGCGGGCTGTTGTTCGTCAGCATCGTTTTGGTTGCAACCGACGTTGTCAGCCAACATTGCGATTTCGTCGGATCGAGCCGGATAACCAATACTCAATTTGATGGCGAAACGATCGAGTTGAGCCTCGGGCAGAGGATAGGCACCGTGGCTTTCGATCGGATTTTGCGTCGCAATCACGAGAAACGTAGAAGCCAAAGGCATCGTGTTGTTATCGATCGTGACCTGTCGCTCTGCCATCGCTTCGAAAAGCGCACTTTGGGTTCGTGGAGTTGCGCGATTGATTTCATCCGCCAACAAGAGATCAGAAAAGACAGGACCACGACGAAACTCGAACTCCTGAGACTTTTGATTGAAAATATTGAATCCTGAAATGTCGGTAGGCAACAAGTCAGGCGTACATTGAACTCGTGCGAACATGCCGCCAATGGATGAGGCAAGGGCTTTGGCAAGTGTTGTCTTTCCCAGGCCTGGCAAGTCGTCAAAAAGCAAATGGCCTTGAGCCAATACGCAAGCGATCACCATTTCAACGACTTCGCTTTTTCCAACCAAAGCTGAATTCAGTCGTGAACGGAGTGCCTCGATCTTATTGTCAGTGAGGGGTGCTGTATCCTGAATCATTGTTTGTCCATCCTTTGTTCCACCGAGAGAAATTCTCTAATACTCTTCAGCGTGAGAGAGTCAACCGAAGCCTGACAAGTAACGACAAGGTCCTCGGTTGAAACTGCTTGTGGGTTGTCTGAAAAGTTTCTTGCGTTCCAAAGATCAAGAAATTTCGTAATAAGATTTGGTTCGACTCGCGAATACCAATCCTTAATCGTCTCTGACGTCGGACGTTGGTCTCCGGCCAATTGAAATCGAAGGTCGATCAACTGGCGTGTCGTTTTGAGTAATGCCGAAGGCCAGAAAATTCGCACGATGAACCACCAACAGTACATCAGCGACAAAACCAATTCCGCTCGGAACACGAAAGCGAAAAAGACGATGCTCGTTGCCGCCAAAGTTAAAAGCGGACGCCGCATCACCCAATGGCAAACCATGAAAGCCTTTGACGCCAACCATTGCCAAGCCGTCTGTGTGCTGTAGGGAACTGGGTAGCCTGGCGTTGGCTCGACAGGAATCCAAACTCTGCCGTCGAGGCAAACTTCCGGCCACATGTGTAAGTTTTGAGAGGTGACAATTGACTGCCGCGTTCGCGAATCATAGTCCGTTTTCTGAACCAGAAATCCACTGGCGACTCGAGTCTCGTAACCGACAGAACGCAAGGCCATTGCGCATGTCGTCGCAAACATATAAGAAGGGCCGCTTCCTTGTTCCAAGAATCTACTAACTGTGTCTTCAGCTTGACTATCAGTTTCCCACGATGGATTCAGTTCAAAATCACTTCGAAAGTGATTCACAATCGATTCGACTTGTTTCCACCCGGGCTCAATCCCTGCCGACCAATCGGTGGCCAACGATTCAATTGACGATTTCGCCTGATTGTTGGGAACCTGGAGAAAAACAGAATCGCTTTCAAGTTGGCGGTTTCTCTGTTGTGAAGACTCAAACGCATCCTTGCTGACCGATCGGAGCAAGTGAAAATTCGGAACGAAGCTTTGAAGATCGATCACCGTATGCGTTGGGATGGCGTCGCCGGACATTCGGATCAAACCGGCTTCGTTCCAGCCAAACATATCGGTTTTGTCGACATGCGCGATGTGCCACTGATGCAAGAAAGCCGGAACTGGAATCGTAGTTGAGTCAAGCCTCATTACTTTCACACAATGAGATCGGCGACTCGTTAAATAGTCTGCTGTTTGTTGAGCAATTCGAAAAAACGGCACTCCGTTTGATTTCTGCAATGTGATGGAAGGGAGACTCAAGTCCTGTTCTTGACTTGAAACCAAACTCCAATCCCATCCATCAAACTTTTGAAACGTGTTGATCGCGAACCTGGCTGGAACCGATCCCTCAACAAAAAACAATGCCTTCGTGATTCGGTCTTCGAGTTCGATATCAGTCGTTTTGTCGGAGTTTCGCATTGTGCGAAACGATCGTCCGGCTTGTTCAGACTGCTTTGCCTCATCGAGATGTTTTGCAATGACACTGAGTGACACTGCGCGGTTTCGGGGTATTTTGACAACCGGTCCGTCGTAACGTTCTGACATCACGTCGTACAGAGATGGCTTGTGATCTTCAATAAACTCGTTGGAGTCCACTGCGCCGGTCGTTGTCGCGTTGTTGCCTGCGGTCAGCATATTTCCATCGCCGATTCCGGACATCGCAAACTCATCCTGATAGCCTTTTTCGCCGCCGGAAAATGGCATGAAGCCCGCAATTGAAAATCCGTTGTGAACAAATGGAACCGAAGCGGCAATTAGCATCACGCCACCAATGACGATTGTTGTCAATGAAATCGCGGAACCATGCAGACGCAGCACCCGCGAATCTCCGTCGATGGATTTGGAGTCGAGTCGATCCCAATAACGGCCAAGTAACCACCAAAGACCAACGAATGCGAAGAGCCCTCCCAAGAGAAAGATTTCGAATCGATCGGCCATACAACAAACGAAGAAGACAAGCGCCCCGCAAATCACGATGCTCGTTTTCTCAAACCCAGGAACTTTTGAAAAAACTGCTAGGTACCATCCGACAGATTGAAGAACGACGAGTGCCACAACTTCATTGGCATCACCGAGTCCGAATGGACGGATGGAAGCGTGCCAAACAACAACGAGTATTCCAATCAGAATCGCGCCAAACTGAAAACCAATCACCGCCTTAGTTG
>CAYMFZ010000559.1:0-4126 GCA_964389585.1 uncultured Pirellulaceae bacterium
TGAATTGACGAAAACTGGTGACCAGTGTTTCGGCTCGCTGCTTGGCTTCGGGATCGAAACTGGGAGGTGCAACAAGAGCGTCGCGGGTGAATTTGTCGATCACCTGATGCTCGGGACGCAGCAGGATTTCGCGAAGCTTCGCGTTGTGAAATGGGAACAAGGCGGCGCGGACTTGCTCGGCTTCGATTTCGTCAAGCTGGGCGTCGGTGACTTCTTCGGCCGAGACGCCCAATTTGCTGGCGGCGAGGTCGCGGTTCTTGTCGGCGTCGACGCTGTCGAAGAGCGTGGAGATGAGTTGGCTGACGGGCTGGCCTGAGGTCTGCTTTTCCACGTCGGTGTGCCACGCTTCGCTGCGGTTTCCGGCAAGGCGAGATATCTTGGCTCCGAGTGTGCTGGCGAGGTCGGGATGGACGACGCCGGTGGTCAATTGGTACTCGCGTACAGCGACCCCGAAGCCGGCCATGATATTCAGGTCGGACATGTCTTGAAGTGTCCAACCACACGCCTCCAATTGGCGGTCGATATCTTTGCGGGCTTTGGCTTCCGAAGTGCTCAATTGCGTCACAAATGAATCGAGAGGATGAGAAATAAAGTCCGAAATTGTACATTGAAAAGCTTTTCGAAACCATTTGCAGTCAACGAAAGCGGATTTAGCAGCTCCAGCAATTGGATTTGCTTTAAATACGAACCCCAATTAAGTCATCAACGCGAAAATGCGGTTTACCATAAAATGAATGGTTCGCAGTAGTTTTCCTAACAATTATCAGCGCGTTTTAGAATGGAGTCGCTTGGCACTTTTGAAAAGGGCGTATAAAAAGCAAACTCAATGCAAATTGCCACCAAACCCAGTTCTTGGAATCCCGACCTGGTTGGATTGGCGGAAGAGCTCCCATCATCGATTCAAAGACTACACGCCTCGGGCAGGCAGCCTTGACGACAACACGGTCTGAAAGAAACACCGATTCGCAACCACCGAATGCGTAACAGTACATCCAATGGATTCCCACAAGGCGTGATGCGAATCATCACCAATAACTCATGGGAAGGTGGCGAACAGATTGTTCAAATTTCCTAAGGTACTATCTGAACCGTTACTGGTGCTCGTGCAATGGATAGACTTTGTCTTTTTGACGATCGTAGGCGACTTTGCCGGCCACGATCGCCTGCTCGACGTACGTGCGGTAATCCAGTGGTGAGCCGTTGAGGATCAGGATATCGGCGTCTTTGCCTTCTTCCAATGAACCAATGCGATCATCGAGCCCCAGCATTTTCGCGGGAGTGATCGTCATTGCTTTGAGAGCCGTTTGCTCGTCAGCTCCGCCACGAACGGCAAACGCTGCCTCTAATGGAAGACTGGTGAGATCGCGACCTGCGAGGCCGTTCATGCTGATCGAACTGCTGAGTGTGGCAAGCGAAAAAGGTATTCCCTTGTCCTGGAAAATGCGAGGTGATTCGACAAAGCTTCCGGTTTCGTCTTCGCGACCTTTACGGGCACGACGCCGTGTACGCGGTGTGTAGATGACTCCAACTCCAGCGGCGCCAAGTTTATCAGCTACAACCCAAGCTTCGATGCCACCCTGGATGACCAAGTCGTATCCTTGTTCCATCGATAGATCGACCATGTTGTTGATCTCGTCAACGGTGTTGGCTCGAACCAACATTGCGATCTCGCCTTTTAGGAGCTTGATCAAGTTTGGATCTGCTTTGGGTTTCTTTGGCTTTTTCGTGGTCGGTTTTTTTGATTTTGCGTTTGCCGATGATGACTTACTAGCGCCGGCCGATTTTGACGAGGCAGTTTTTGCAGTCGAGGAAGTCGTCTTCTTCGCTGATGCCGATTTCTTTTCAGCTTCGATGGCTTCGCGAGCAATCTTCAGGTTTTTGCGAAAGTTGTGTTTTGCCAAAGCTCCGTTAAGTGCTCCCGGCGAAACGCTGTAAAAAACGTCTTCACTCATCAGCATCGAATCGAGATTCGAATAACTCAACTTGAGAGCCGCCATCTTTCGTGGCTTGGGAGCCGCAGGTGGCGTCGAAGTGATTGGCTCCGTCGGTAAAACAGGAAGTCCACAGCAAGGGCACAGCGAAGTATTCAAGTCGCCGTAGTCCATCATGGCTTCGGTGACGTATTCTTCGATCGGCTCTTCCAAGCCAGGATACATTTCAGCGGGCGCTCCTTCGGCGCGCCGACCGCGACGCCCTCCACCGGTGGCAATTTCAATGCATCCCGATGTGATTCCAACACCCAAAGCATATTTCAAATTGCGATCGAATGGATTGAGCCCGTCAATGAGTTTATCTTTGCCACTCGGATTCTGTCCGATACCAACGCGGCTCATATTAACGGCGACAAAGCCAGGTGTAACTATCTTGCCGGCGGCGTCGATGACTTTGGCGTCATCAGGAATCTTGACTGACTGCCCGATCTCTTTGATCTTTCCATCTTCGATCAGAATCGTGCCTTTGCGAACAACCGGACCGGCCACGGTGTGAATGTCACCGTTGACGATCACCATCACTTCGGGTTTGTCTTTCTTTTCTTCCTTTGTGTCAGCCTTGTCTTGGGCGTTAAGAGGCAGACAAGTTAAAGCCAACAGAGCCAACGTGAAAATCTGCAGCTTCGCCGTTCGGCAAATACTTGATCGCTTCATTCTACGAACAACGGTTTTTGAAATGGTATTAGTTTTCATGGATCTTGATTCCATTCAAAAAGACTTGCTGTAGTTTGCTGTCTGTTTCCAGCGGATCGCCATCAAAGACAAGGAAGTTGGCGTGCTTCTCTTTTTCCAGCGAACCGTGAGTCTTACCAAGCCCCAACAACTTCGCAGGTTCTATTGTAATGCTCTTGAGGGCCTGGTCACGATCAAGCCCCGTTTTTACCAACATCGCCACAGGAAACATCGGGTCGTCCTGACTGGCGGACAGTTGCGACTTGTTCAAAGACATCGAGATACAAAATGGAATCTCGTCTTCTGCAAGCATTTGCGAAACATTCATCAAATCAGCCGAAAAGGGAACGCGATCGATGCCTGGCTGCAAAACGACGGTAACGTTTTTGTTGTCTTTGATTTGGTCAAGCGACTGATACAGATTGCCGCCTGTCGCAACAACAACTAGCTTGAGCTTCTCTTTCTTTTTGGCGAGCTGAAGCAAGTATGCGACGGCTGCCTCGTTGTTGACATTAACGAACAGAGGCGATTCGCCTTTCTGAGCCGCTTCCCAAAGCTGCTTGATCTCTTCGGCAGGCGTCAGCTTTTTCTCTTTGTCATCCGTGGTCGTTGTTTTCTTCTTCGTTGTTTTCTTGGGTGGTTCAAGTGGTTTGCGAATCACATCCAATGCTGCAGTTGAATTCGTCACCTGTGCAAACATCAACCCTTTGGTTTCGAACAACATTTCAGCCGTCGTGTCTTCGGTTAGATTCGCGAAAGCGGATAAGCCGCGTCCGTTGGTAACCAGATTCGCGGTCGTGATTCCAGTCCGTCTTGCTGGATTGAAGTTCAGATCAAAGGGGTCAAAATACTCACCAACGCGAACAAATGGGCCGGCCGAAAATGGCCCGCCACCACCAACCGTAAATGTGCGACCTCGGAAGACGACCGTACGAGTATTGCTTGCAGCCGTGTTCTTGAAAACGTAATACGGATCAACAATTCCGGGCATGATTGTCTTGCCAGCCATGCTAACAATCCGAGCATCGTCCGGAATTTCGATGTCATTGCCGACGTCAGTGATCTTGCCATCCGCAACAACGATCGTCGCATTTTCAATGCGCCCTGCCTCGCCCATCGTTTCGATTGTTGCACCCGTGTAAGCGACCGTTTGAGCATGCGCCGAGTCGTTGGCGACAACAGACATGATGGCAACGGCGATCAGCGTACACATCTTTGGGAACATCGTTGCGTTTAAGTTAATAGTTGTTGATTTCATATTTGAACCAAATGGTTGTATCGAATCGCTACGACTTACAGCGACCTAGAATCGCCTTCGATCTTTCGTGGTGTCGTAAACGCTTTTGCCGTCAATGAAGACTTGTTTTACATAGTTGCGAGGATCAAGAATCGAACCGGTACTGATTACAATGTCAGCGTCTTTGCCAGGTTCCAACGAACCAACGCGATCGTCAATCATCAGC
>CAYMFZ010000560.1:0-4115 GCA_964389585.1 uncultured Pirellulaceae bacterium
CCGTTGAGCCAGTGTTCGACTTGGAAACCGCAGACGACTATTTTCGATGTATTCCACTCGCCGACTGGCATCAGTTTCTTGTTTTCGTTGGGTTCGAAAAGAGCATAGAGCGAGCCCGCGGATTGTTTGTTGAATAGATTCTTGTCGTCTTGGATTTGATATTCGCAACCAAGGCGATTGTTGCCGTAGGATTGGACGCGGTATTTGACGCCGCTATTTCCACCCTTTGATAGCTTCCACTCAAATGTTAATTCAAAATCGCGGTACCAATGTTCGTGATAAAGATCTCCGCCCTTGGCTTTTCGATGAAGCGTGCCGTCTTCGACAACCCAATTCGTAATCTTTTTGCCATTGAGTTTCTCCCAGCCATCAAGCGATTTTCCATCGAACAATTCGATTGGTTGTCCGCGAACGGGAGCCGCGATTTCTTGGGCATCGGCCTGATTTGGATTAGTAGCAGCAACACAGGTCGCGACGCAAAGAAGCAGATTGAAGATTTGCTTTAAGTTCATGTTCGTTCCGTCTCAATTGGTGTGGAATCCCATTGTAATCGAGAAAACCTGCTACGGCAGAACTGGCGTTGTTTCGCTAACGGCGGTTTTGGTACGGTTCCCAGCCGTTTTGGGGGTTTAGGAACTGGCGGTTTAAAAACCGGAGCCAAAAGTTGTCGTTTCGTTTTAACTTGGTTGTTCTCTTGGTGATCTCAGCATCACTTGCTTGCGGCTGCGCGACGACGGAACCTCGAAACGGATTGCCAAGTCGCCAAGAGTTGGTGCGAGATCAGTTGGTCATTCATTCGGACTTTCATCTTCCGCGCAACCACCGCTTGATCAACGAACTGACAGTGCGGCGAAATGAGATTTCTGAGTTGTTGGAAATTCCAGTGACTGATGAGCCGATCAATGTTTTTCTGTTCGACAACGAAGAACATTTTCGCTCGTTCATGGCCGAAACCTATCCTGAGTTTCCTCATCGCCGCGCGTTCTTCGTCAAGAACGACACAAGCCTCAACGTATACGCGTTTTGGGGATCGCGTGTTGGTGAAGATCTTCGCCATGAAGTCACGCACGGATATCTTCACGGGGTTGTTCCCAATATTCCGCTGTGGCTGGACGAGGGAATTGCAGAGTACTTCGAGATTGGCCGAGGCAAAGGCGGCGTGAATGGGCCTCATGTTTATCAACTTGCGAATCAGTTTCGACGCGGTGAGTGGACGCCAGATTTGAGAAGGCTTGAATCGCTTCAGTCAGCGAGCGATCTGTCGCAGATGGATTACGCTGAGTCGTGGCTGTGGGTGCATTTTTTGCTATCCGGTGATTCTCAAACGCGAGCAATCATTCAAGATCATTTGAAGCAGTTGATTCAGGACGGCACGGCAGATCCAATCCTTCCCAAAGTCCAAACAGAATTTCCTGATTTCGAAACGCAGCTTGTTATGCACTTGAAAACTTTGGATTCGAAGCGCTGAAAAAGGTCGAATTGCATTGCAGTTCGACTTGGTGGTTCTCCCGCGGCGTCGGACAAGTTGCTTGAAATTCGAATCGATATCTGAAACACTGTTGGTGTTCTTTTGCCATTCAAATTCAAAATAGGAGCATTCAATGCCCTGGACTCGCCGCCAATTTGTGAAACGATCAGCTCAAGCAGCCGCCATTACAACAGTCGCGATGCAATTGGAAACTCGGCTGTCGGCAGAGGAACAAGCGACCGGTGGCAACGTCAATCATTCGGTTTGCAAATGGTGTTACAAAGGCGTTTCCCTGGAAGATCTTTGTGTGGCGGGAAAAGAGTTTGGGCTTCAATCAATTGAGTTGCTGAATCCGGAACAAGTTAAAGTCGTTCAGAAGCACGGTTTGACTTGCGCGATCATGACTAGTCCCAACGCGGAAACGAAAGACGGCACGAAGGTTGGTGGAATCCCCAAAGCATTCAATCGAGTCGAGCATCACGACGCTTTAGTGCCGGTCTACGAGGAGTCGATCAAGACTGCAAAGAATCTGGGAATCAAAAATATCATTTGCTTCTCAGGCAACCGAGATGGTCTCGACGATGAACAGGGGATGAAAAACTGCGCTATTGGTCTTAAGCGAATCATGCCGATGGCTGAAAAGCATGGCATCACGATCAGCATGGAGTTGCTTAACAGCAAAGTGAATCACAAAGATTACATGTGCGACCATACCCAGTGGGGAGTCGAACTGTGTAAAGCTGTTGGTTCAGATAATTTCAAAATGCTTTACGACATCTATCACATGCAAATTATGGAAGGCGATATCATCGCCAACATCAAAGAGTACAACTCTTTCTTTAGCCATTATCACACAGGCGGTGTGCCTGGGCGGAATGAGATCGATGAAACGCAGGAATTGAATTATCCAGCGATTGCTCGTGCCATTGTTGAAACGGGATACAAAGGTTTCATCGGTCAGGAGTTCATTCCCAAGCGAGATGACAAGATCGCATCTCTTCGCCAAGGCGTCGAAATTTGCGATGTTTAAAAATCATCAGATTCGCAAAGGGACGGCAGGAAATCACCTCTCAGGCGATCAGATGTTAAAATAGGACAAACCTTCTTGCCGTGCCTTCAGCACTCAAATTACAAATACGCCCAATACATGGGACTTACGTCCCATGCTATCGCCTGCCGTGCCTTCAGCACTCAACCAAAACTGCCGCGCTTACAGCAAGCACTCAATCCAACCCGCGCCTTTAGCACTCAATCAAACCTGCTCTCAATCAAATCCGCCGTGTCTTCAGCATTCAATTAATCAAATCCGTCACGCAGGTTCATCCAGCCCAGGGTAGTGGACGAGGTGACGAGTCCAGAGGGGTAGGCGACCGAAGAATTCGAGGCCTCATCCAGTACAAACAAACCCTAAATCCATGACGTAACGCTGCGCTAGCTCGCAAATCTAAGTCTCTTTGCGGATGCCGTATTTCTTGATCTTGCGATCAAGCGTCGAACGTTCAACGCCGAGGATTGCGGCGGATTTACTTTTATTCCAAGTCGTTGCGCGTAAGGTGGCTTCGATATGGCGTTGCTCGATAATTTCAAGTGATTCAGGAACGTACTCCTGAACAATCGTGCCGACATCGAATTGAGACTCGCTGGCTGTCGAGAGATTGGTCAATGATAGCTCGTCCAACTGGATGACATCGCCACGTGCCAACACGACAGCCCGTTCGATGACATTTTTGAGTTCGCGTACGTTTCCTGGCCAGCGGTAACGCTTAAGTTGATGTTGGGCTTGAGGCGAAAAGCCGGTTATCCGTCTTCCCGTTTCCGTGTTGTACTTTTGCAAAAAGAAATCTGACAACTCGGTGATGTCTTCAGGACGATGGCGAAGTGGAGGGACGTCGATTTGCACGACATGGAGTCGAAAAAAGAGATCCTTTCGAAACTTGCCACGGCGAACTTCTTCTTCCAAGTCTCGATTGGTCGCCGCAATCACACGAACATCGACTTTAATTGCTTTCGCGCCACCAACACGTTCGAAAGGGTGCCCCTCCAAAACACGCAGGAATTTGGCTTGGATGCTTGGGCTCATCTCGCCGATTTCGTCCAGCATCAAAGTGCCTTTGTCGGCGGTTTCAAATTTGCCAGACTTGCGATCGGTTGCTCCGGTGAAAGCCCCTTTCTCATGGCCGAATAATTCGCTTTCGAGAAGTGATTCGGAAAGTGCCGCGCAGTTAAGGCAAACGAAAGGTCCGCTTCTTCTGTCGCTGGAGAAATGGACCGCGCGAGCAACAAGTTCCTTGCCCACCCCGCTTTCACCTCGAACCAAAACGGTAGCACGGCTTGGGGCTGCTTTGCTGATCTGTTCGTCGACTCGAAACATGGCCGGGCTCGCACCGACAATTTCACTTTCGACTCCGAGTTGATTTCTCAACTGGTCGATTTGCGTGCGCGTCTTGGAAAGGTCTTCGACCAGTTTTTGTTCGCGGTATCGGGTGCGCAAAGCCATGCCGACGGTTTCAGCGACAGCGAGTGTGAATTCGAGGTCGCTGGGGCGGAGTCCTTCCTTGGTGTTGGTCGAATAAAGATGAACCAGCCCAATGGTTCGGTTGTTCATTTTGATCGGCGCTGCAATCACACTCGTCGCATGGATCAAGCC
>CAYMFZ010000561.1:0-2998 GCA_964389585.1 uncultured Pirellulaceae bacterium
GACTTACCTGTTTCACGATCAATCAGAATAAAGTGAAACAACGATTTTAGCGCCACCGTTTTTTCGCCTGACTTACGTACAAGCTGACGAACTTCTCCGCTGGCAGATCCCAAAGTAATCAAGCTCGTAAACACCTTGGTTGTTTCGCCTTCGAATACAGGCACGCGAAAACGAAGCTGCATATCGATGATGATGAAGCCCAAATTCGTTGCCGCCAACAATTCAATTAGGCCAATGTGTTCTGCGTATTGCCACCGAGCCTCCTCCAACAACTCCAAATGCCGACTGTTGTTGACGTGTCCAAACGCATCGGTATGAAACGTGCGAATGGTGAATTGAGTTTCGTGAATCATAGGTATGTTGTTGATCCGTGGCCTACACGACACACGTATTAATTTGTCAGTTTGGAGAATCCACTGGGGCTGGTTCGGGTCTTGCGCGTCGACGCAAACCTGAAACGCAGTTTCTATCGAATTCCCTGTTCCGTGATTTGCGATGTGCCAAGTGGCTTTCCATCAGGAAGTTGACTGATGAACTTTGGCATTTTGACTGCCTTGAAAAATCCGACATTGGGTTTGCACAATCGGTCAGCAGCTTGTTGGGCCGACTCGCCTTCGTTCATCACAATCATTCCACCGGGGCCGTAGCTTTGGATTCTTGACCAAACGACGAGATCGTTTTGCTTCAACTGGATTCTGGCAATGCTTGGTCGATAGCGAATCGTCTGAGTCCCACGTCGGCCAAAAGGATCTGTAAACGAAGACATCTCGGCTGTTTCCTGTTTGCCTTTGGTGACGTTAAATTCCAATTGCAAATCGGATCCACCACCGACTGTTACACCGTTTGCTTTTAGCATTGAAGTAACTTGATCACGAATGGATTCTTTTTCACTGGGCGAAAACGGCAACTGCATTTGAAGTGAGACCTTTTCGCCTGGTTGTAGCACCAACAAGTCATCGGGCTCAAATTTTTTGGAAAGCGCCGCAAGCTTTTTGCTCGGCAGAGTGATTGGAACAATTTTTGATTTTCCGGCCAGCCAAAATCTACCGTCGTCTCCGCTGACAACTGATCCAGCAGTTGAGTGATATCTCCAAACCTGTGTTCTCAACGCCACATCGACGAGTGATGAGCCGTTGACTAGCAGGTACTTGTTACCGACCCACGCCAACGACTGCATCGAACCGGGCGGGGCGGAAAATTCTCCAACGAGTTCATAATCGATCAAATCCCAAACCCAAATTGCTCCACTGGAGCGTTCGATCCCTGCGAGTAAACGTCCATCATTCGAAAATGCGATGATGTCGGATCCCGAGGGAGGGTCAAAACTGCCCAACGGATCACCTGACGCTGCGTCGACGATAAAAACTGAATCGCCCGATGCGACGGCAAGTTGTTTTCGATTGGCACTGAGAGCTGGTTTTGAGTTTTCGCGAATCGCAAACGAGTAAATTGACGCGGCTTTTGAACAGTCCCACAGAATGACCCGACGGCCGAACGTCAGCAATCGCGATGGTTCAACAAACAATCCTGAAGTGGGCGAAAACCCAGTGCGATCAAAAAAGCTTGCTGTGTTCCACGCTGCGGTCGACTCGGCTGTCTCACCTAAATTCCAAAATTCCAAACGCCCCGGCTCTCGCCCGGAGCCTTTTTCATGCGTCACGGCGACGTTTCCGTCGGGAGAAATCGCCATCAACGCCGCCTCTTTTATATCGATTCGAACCGAAGGCTTTGACTCTCCTGACTCGAGGTCAGCCACAATGATCTCCGTGGCTTTCTCGAACGGATTCGAAAGTGCCAACGCGATGTACTGCTTGTCGACGCTGAGTTGGCTTCCGCTGGAGCGATTGTGAAACGCATGCTTGGTAAACCCAGAACTGAACCCAATGACTTTGTCGTTCGAGGAAGCGACCACCGCAGCGTCAGGCGTCAAGTTCCAGCCCTTATCCGTCAGAACTCTTTCGTTCGCACTCGCATCGGGTGTGATCGCAGGAGCTCGTTTCGATTTTTCAGTCGCCCGGTTGGGCTTGCGGATGCTTTCCTTTTTCTTCTCGCCGCCGGCAAAGGGATTGTCTTTACTGTTTTGCTTTTTGATATTCGCCAAGTAAGCGATGTCGGATTCGCTAAATTTATTCGAAGGCAGCTTGATTACTCGGCCATCTGTTTTCTCAAGTTCGACTTCGCCGTCCCTGTCGCTCAACAACTTGGCTTGAACTTTGAAACTTCCTGTGACATCCGTCCATTCGCGAATTTCAGCCTCTATTTTCATCTCGCTGTTGGTATCGCCGTCGCCAGCAGCTTTTACTAACGCCAAGCTTGAGGGAGGAAAGAACCGTTCTTTTTCGCGTCCGTTGTATTCAAAGGTGATCGTGGGCCAGCCGGTTCCCGTAAAACCGATGACTTCACCTTGATACGTTTTGCCAAGAAAATCAAACTCGACGATATCGCCTTTTTGAAATTCATCTTGGCATGCAGAAATAGACTGCGTGAAGATCATGGAAAAGAGGAACAGAAGGGCGAGCGCTAGTAGCCGAACGCGAATTGGAAGTTTTGGCATCAATTTTCCGATCAAATCAGATCACTAAAATCGAATCACCAGACTGAAAGAAGCTAGTGATTCGCAACGAGAGCTTATCACATTGGATTGGGCGAACAAAATCAAACCAATAGGTGGGTAACTTCTGCCGGAAGTTTCCATGCGTTTCGCCAGATCCAATTTCAGCAAACACTTAACTGATGCCGGAGCCTTCTCGGAGGCTCGCTAACTCTCGGCAAGAGTCACCCACTTCAATTCGCATTAAATGCTTCCCGTTAGTTGTCGTCATCTTCCTCTGACTCGTCCTCGGTTTCCTTTTTCGCCTCGTCAGCCTTTTCATTTGGAACGGCAAGAAGCGCCGCACCGATCGACGAGTTACCATCCTTTGATTTCGCAGAAGTAGCCGCAGAAACAACGACGTCAGGTCGGATATTTTCAATGACGTTTTCTAACACCACGTAAACC
>CAYMFZ010000561.1:3008-4083 GCA_964389585.1 uncultured Pirellulaceae bacterium
GCGCCGCACCGATCGACGAGTTGTCAGCAGAAGGTTTTGAAGCGCCGCCCGTTTGGGCTGGCTTTGCTATTACGGCAACGTCGGGGCGAATATTTTCAATGACGTTTTCTAACACAACGTAAACCCAATCTGCGTGCTGCTGATTGATTTCGGCTGCTCGGATTTTTGCCGCAGCGATCTTGTCTTCCCGTTCCTTGACCAACCTCAGGTAGTTCTTCTGGACTTTATCGTTGGCCTCGGCGTCATCCTCGATCTCTTCAGGCTTCTTAGGCTCAGGAATGATTGACTCGTTCACGCCAGCGGTCATCAACGCGTAGTAGCTCAACTGCATGTCTTCGCTTGCCTTGCCCGCATCTGAACCGATGTTCAAAGTCACCACGACTCCGTCTTGATTTTCGATTGAAACCTTGCCACCGACTGAAGCGAATTCGTATTTTCCATTTTTGAATCCAGTTTTCACGAAGCCCAATGGTTGCAGCGAACTCAATAACGAATCGTCCTTGCTCGGTTCAACGCTTTTGAACATATCAGCCAAGGCCGCAGTCTTCTTGCGCACATCGGTAAATTGAATGTCTGTAATCTGCTTGGCGATCACCTGAAATTGATCACTGAGCTTGGTCGACATTGGAGCTTTCGCCCAACCACCATTAGGACCGGGCCCCTCAAGCGAGGCCAATGCAAGTCCACCTGACTCTGGCAGCTTCAAAGCCGCACGGTAATTCGGCTGGGGTTTCGCAACGCTGATTGCCTTGGGATCCAAGCGATAGTTTTCGACTAGTATCTTTTCGACTTTTTCGTTGGTCCGAAGTCGAAACAGATTGGAATTCACCCAGCTGCGAAAATCCGTGCTGAGCGCGAAACGATCAAAGTCGATCACGTAGACGTTGGGCTGCCCGGGAATTCGAACGAAGTGTTTAAGACCTTTAGGGTCATCCTTGAGCGGCTTCCCAACAATCAAACTCGCAAGCTCTTGACCGTTTCGATTCTCAAGAATGATTTTCGTTCCCAAACCAGATCGGTTGGTCGAATTCTGATAATCATTTGGGTCAACCACACCATACTCGGAATACGTGTC
>CAYMFZ010000562.1:0-4080 GCA_964389585.1 uncultured Pirellulaceae bacterium
CCTCACCACGTTTCAATTTTGGTTCATAGGTTACTTGATTGGCTATTCAACAAAGTGGCATTTCACTCCGTGAAATAGCGCCAACCTGATGCGAAGCGAAGGTTGCAAAAAACTCCTAGTTGCCTGTCAAAACTCATATTTAGGACAAGCCGCAGTGCGTTAGCACCCGGTTCAGTCGCGCAAAAACCGAACGCTAACGCGTGACGGCTGATTTTCAACATCCTAAACTTTAGGGCTGACAAACCACTAATTTTCAAACCCACTAATTTTTGGCTTGGCGAAAAATCAAAATATGACAAACGTTCCAAGTGAACCAAACATTGGCGATTCGAGTTTCGGAGAGCCCGAAGTCACGGCACTTGTCGCGGCTTTTTATCGTTTGGTTCGCAACGACGACTTGATCGGCCCGATGTACCCGCAAGATGATTGGGAAGGCTCGGAGAAACGACTGCGTGATTTTTTGATCTACCGATTCGGTGGTTCAGATCGGTATATCCAAGAACGTGGTCATCCACGTTTGCGAATGCGTCATGCGCCTTTCAAAATCGGTGTTGCCCAACGTGACCGATGGCTTGAGCTGATGAAGCAGGCGATGTTGGAAGCCAAGATTCCAAACACCGAAACGCTGAACATGAAAGTCTTCTTTGACCAAGTCGCCGAATTTCTTCGGAACGATTGAGAGATTTAGAACCTATCCCTAAACCAAGAGGTTATTCAAAAGTGAGCCGAAGACGCTTGCCTCGTGCCGGAACAACGAGCAAAACAAACCACTCGCTGGATTGACTCGAGGGGCAACGACTCACAACTTTTTAGGTAAGCTCTTAATCTTGGTTGCGATTTCGGCCAACTCGTTGGAGCGGCTGAACTGAACGGAACTTTCACAAACTTAAACCTGATCTTGGGAAGACGTTGGTTCAAATAATCATTGGGCATTTATGACATTCCTACAGAGACTCGCCGATCGTTTGATTCTCAAACCAACGACACACCATGTTGACCCGGGTGATCTAAAACGTCGCGTGATTTTGACGATGACTGGAGAAGTCGAAGCGTGGACGGCTTCACAAGAACCAAAATCAACAGCAGACACCAAAGTCCTACTGCTAAAGTTTCCCGGCACAGGCGGTCGTGCCGAACGAAGCGGGCTTCATCCCGCCGAAGCTTGGGATGATATCGCGTGTCGAACGTGGACGATCAATCATCGCGGCTATGGACGAAGTTCTGGGCCAGCTTCGACTCAAAATTTCGCCGAAACATGTGATGCCGTTTTTGCTAAAGCGATTGAAGTCTATCCAGATCATAAAATTGCTGTTTATGGCAATAGTCTCGGATGCATTTCAGCGCTTTACATCGCTGCGAGATATACGGTCGCTGGAGCGTATTTAAGAAATCCGCCACCATTGGCGGAGATGATTGCGACGCGACCGAGGTATGCGGCCTGGAGCTTTGGATTTTCAAGGCTGATCGCGGAACAAGTTTCCTTCGAGTTGGATTCACTTGCGAACGCCAGTCAAGCATCCTGTCCTGCCTTGTTTATTCAATCAGAACTCGATCGCGTCGTGCCAACTAAATACCAAGACTTAGTCATCGAAAAATATAGCGGTGAAGTTTGCAAGTTTATCTTACGCGGCGCCAATCATCATCAACGCGCGGCTGATTCGCAAAAGGGTCAGTATGTGGAAGCGTTGTGTTGGTTGGGTCAGCAAATCGTCAGATACGACTCGCAGTAGCCTTCACAGTCAAATCACGCGGCAAAACGCATGGATTTGTTAGAATTGAAGTTGGCTTCAGATGAACTAGAATCGTGGCTTCCCAACCAACACGATTTTCAACTGGATTCAGCTCCCCATGAAACCTTGCAATCTCTTTCTTAAGACAGTTCTACCGATCCTCGGAATACTAATCGCTTCCACGGCTTTCGCCGACACGATTTACGTTAAGTACAACGGAAGTGATTCAAGAACTCGCAATCAAGCGCGAAATCAAAATACACCTTACCGGACAATCCAAAAAGGCGTTGATCAAGCGTTTGCTGGAGACACGGTTGTCGTGCTCAATGGTCACTACAACGAATACGTGACGATGAAGAGATCAGGCCGAGCCAACGCTCCCATTGTTTTGCGTGCCGAATCCAAAGAGGGCGCGGTGCTTAATGGCTCGATCGAAGCCAGCGACAAGAGCTACATCACGATTGATGGATTCGAATTGGCGAACTGGAAACCTGATGCTCCTCAGACTAAGGGAATCGTTTTCTATCGTTGCCACAACATTACGATTCGAAACAATCGAGTTCATGATTGTCGAGGTGGAGGAATTTCATGCGATCAATCGGATTGGCTCCTGATCGAATGGAATATTGTTTACCGAAACGCATTTTGGGATGCGGCCCAACACAGCGGGATCTCCGTCTATCAACCACAGAAACGTGGCACAGGAGACTATTGGGGTGTGATTATCCGAAACAATACTTGCTTTTCAAATGAGAACAAACTGAACAACGTTTTGTTTAACCGACCTACTGACGGCAATGGCATCGTGGTTGACGACTTCAAGAACGAAGATCCTGGCGGAAACGACGTGGTCTATGATCGACCAAGCTTGATCACTAACAACTTCTGTCTTTACAACGGCGGTCAAGGGATTCACTGTTACCAAAGCAACAATGTTTACATTCGCAACAATACTTGTTTCAACAACTTGTCGAGTTTCGATTTTGGAGGCGAAGTGTCAGTTTCCAAGTCAACGAATTGTTTTGTCTACAACAACATTTTGTTCGCCCGCGGCGGAAAAAATGTTTCGCTTCAATTTGATTCGACTGGCATTTGGTGGGATTACAATCTGCTTCATAACGGACCTGTGTTTGGTGCCAGCAATGGACCGAATACTATTTACAGTAACCCGTTGTTCACGGGCGATGGTTCATTGAGGTTGCGATCTGACAGTCCGGCTGTCGATGTTGGGGTTACTCACTCCGAGCTTTTTCCGTTAGACGTCGACGGTCGACCCCGTGTGATTAATGGGCGAATCGATCTTGGGGCTAAAGAGTTGCAAAACTAAGAACCCAAGTTGTTTGACTGGTTGGATCTAACATGTGTTGGTCGAATTTTAGAAGCAGTGCGTCCGTTTAGATTTCGGAGAAATCAACGACTATCGACTGTCGGTGAACGCTCCGTGGTCACGCGAACTGCCTGGTCGCTTACGCGTCACGGCTCATGGTAGTGTGGATTATTCAAAGTAAATAATTCTCGAACAGTTAAGATGATCTTTTGAACTATTCATGGGGAATTAGCAAATGTGGATTCGCTTTGTTGCAATGACGGTTGTATTGGCTTGTTTTGCGCCTCGGTTACTGATCGCGCAAACTTCTGTGGAAGAAAACGAGACAAAGCAAGCCAGACAGGAAGTCCAAACGACCAAGCATTCGTTTATCGGATTTGGCAAAGCCAACGGCATCGTGATCGTTGATGAAAACGACGAGGTTGAGTGGCAAATGAACTTGCCTGCCAGCGATGCTTGGATGCTTGAGTCGGGCAACATCCTCGCGGCGATCTACCCGTGCAAAAAGTTTCCCAAGGGCGGCGTTTGCGAAATCGTGCGTGAATCCAAAGAGCTGGTTTGGGAATATCAAGGCCAGCAAAAAGAGATTAGCTCGGTTCAGAAAATCGGCGACGATGAGTACCTTGTGGCGGAGCTTGGTGAAACGCCTCGCGCGATTGTGATCAATCGAGCAGGAAAAATTCAAAGTGAGATGGCATTTGATTGTCAAAAAAAGAATGCCCACATGCAAACCCGAATGCTTCGCTTGTTGCCAAATGGAAACTACATCGCGCCGCATTTGTTGGATTTTGCTGTGAAGGAATATGAACCAGCAACAGGAAAAGTCGTCAAGGTATTCGCGACGGACGATCGAGGGCGCGAAAAGAGAGACTGGCCATTCACAGCAATTCGGCTTCAAGATGGAAACACAGTCATCGGTTGCACCAATGGAAACCGCGTTATCGAAATCGATCCCGAAGGTAAAATCGTTTGGAGTATCGACAACACCGATTTGGGAGAAGACTTGATTGACGACGCCTGTGG
>CAYMFZ010000563.1:0-4058 GCA_964389585.1 uncultured Pirellulaceae bacterium
TGGGTGGCCGGTGGATAGCGCCTACGGCTCACCACATTGCGTCAAAGCTGGCAATCACTCAAAACAACTAACCTGAAACACTTGGTAAATCCGCTGGCTCAAGGCATGCCAGATAGGGTAAATTTCGATACTCATCGTTGAAATCCAACCCATACCCAACAACAAACTCATCAGGAATATCAAACGCAACGAACTCTGGACGCCATTCGACTTCTTGACGGCCTGTCTTCAGTAACAAAACAGCTGACTTAAGACTGGTTGGCCCAAGATCTTTCATTAGCTGAGTGACTTCTTCAAGCGTGTTTCCAGTATCGAAGATATCGTCAATCAACAACACATCACGACCGGCAATATCGAGCATCATTTCAGCGTTAATCGTCAAGGCACCACGTTCGGTCCCTTCGTAACTGCTCGTTTGAACCACGCCAACACGAAGCGGCATCTCAAGTTTGCGAATCAAGTCAGCCATCAAGATCACGCTACCCGTCAATACGCCAACGATCGTCAGCGGTTTGCTGCCATAGGTCTCATTAATTTCATTGGCAAGCCTCTGGACGCCTTGGCTTAGCTGTTCTTCATCAAGCAGAATTTTCACTGAACGATCTCAAAATCAGATTGGTTTCAAAAAATCATTGTAACCAAGCGACAAGTTCAATCATAGGATCAGCTTTCAATCAAAGGATCAGCCTTGACCATGAGAAATGCAAACTCGTTTTCGAAAAAAGTTGCCCTGAAGTATTTACACGAAATTTGGTGGGTGACTCTTGCCGAGAGTTACCAAGCCGATGAGCGGACTCATTTATTGATAAAACGCTTGCTGAAATTGAGTCTTGCGTGAGTCTTGGAAACTTCCGGCAGAAGTTACCCACTAAGAAGTGCACGACAATTCCCCATCCCCTAGTCACAAAAGCCAAATTCTATGAGTTCAACTCTAGTGGTTCATCAGACGTGAACCGCGTCATATAGCTTGTGAGCCGCGACGCGTAAGCGGCCGGGTGCGTGACTCCGGGGGCTCACGTCCCGTCGACTCACAGTGCGAGCTGGTCAAGTCAGCTTTGACAGACCCTAATACTTAAGTCGCACATCTTCGCGTAGATAAAACGTAATGATGCTGCAACGGTCGCCTTGCTTTTCAATCACTGTCTCCCTGCCATGCCAACTATTTTGCGTGACTGCAAAAGCGTAGCCCGTGTTTGGCAAAAATGGAAACTTCTTAACGGTTTTGAATTTCCCAGAGAGTGGCGACAAAGCTCTCTCCAATCCTGACTTCATTCGAAACAGCGACGTGCCCAATTCTTGCTGGGAGTCATTGGCTGGCAAATAGAATTGCATCGTTACGATTTTTAGCGGCGTGTCTGGATGCGGCGTGATTTTATAACCGGCCGCATCGTGATAAAGAGCCGGTCGCGGAAACCCAATGACGTTTCGATTTTCATCACGTTGCAATTTCTGGTGCTGAACTTCCGTCTCGACTCGGGCATCAATTTCAGGAGCAAATTTCTTGAACACAAGCTCTTGAAGTTCTTTCGCATAGAGCACATCGCGAACTCCAGACCATAGTCGAGCGTGTGCATCGTCGAGCCTTGCAAACTCTTCATCAAAGAACTCGAACATCGTCCGCGTGCTTGTACCGTCAGGTCGCATCGCATCCTTGTGACGAATCTCGTGGTACAGATTCTTGTCAGGCAGATTATTGATCAACGTTTGATAGACGCCGACCGGAAAAATGTCTTTGAGTTGAAAGTGAGCAAACGGATCGCGGCTGACGCGAGCCCGGTCAATGGCTTCAAGGGCATGGCTGAGAGTTTGAGAAACGTCGATCATTTCAATCTCATTTCACAGACTAGGCTTAAGCTTTCTTTGAATTCACACGCTCGTGCGTCATTTGAATCGCTCGCAACAGGCCACGAGCTTTGTTCAAAGTCTCTTCGTATTCGCTGGTCGGATTTGAATCCGCAACGATGCCTGCGCCGGCCTGAACGTAAGCGATGTTGTCTTTGATCACCATCGTTCGAAGTGCGATACAAGTATCCATGTTGTCCGAGTAATCAATGTAGCCCACAGCTCCAGCATAAGGCCCGCGCCGATGCGGTTCAAACTCGTCAATGATTTCCATTGCCCGAACCTTGGGGGCGCCCGATACGGTTCCAGCGGGAAGACTTGCCATCAACGCGTCGAAGGCATCCGCGTCTGGTCGTAGCTCCCCCGTTACCGTCGACGAAATATGCATGACGTGGCTGTAACGTTCGACCACCATCACATCTGGAAGCTTAATAGATCCATATTCCGCTACCCGCCCCACGTCGTTCCGTCCTAGATCGACAAGCATCACATGTTCGGCGCGCTCTTTGGCATCACCCAACAACTCTTTCTCAAGCGCCAGATCTTCTTCGGGAGTTTTCCCACGCTTTCGCGTTCCCGCCAGTGGCCGAACCGTCATTTCATTGCTTACGACTCGGCACATGATCTCTGGCGAGCTACCCACGAGCGTCGTTTCATCCGTTCGCAAAAAGAACATGAACGGACTTGGGTTCATCACTCGTAGACTGCGATAGATTTCAAACGGATCGCATTCGATTTCAATTTGCAATCGCTGACTGAGAACGACTTGGAAGATATCGCCCGCGCGAATGTACTCAATACAATCAAGAACTGCTTGCTCAAATTGTTCTTGCGTGAAGTTAGACTGAAATTCTGGAGCGGGCCCGGTCGGCAAATCAGCATCCAAGCACATCAAGTCCGTTTCAGGCTGGTTGAGCAACTCGATCATCTCATCAATGCGACGTTCGGCATCAGCAAACGCGACTTCGAGATTATCATGCTTCTTCGTCCAAGCCAGCGCGACCACGGTAATTGTTTTTGTAATGTGATCAAACACTAACATGCGATCATAAAACGCGAACGACATGTCCGGCAATTCACGATCGTTCTCAGGCGCGTTGGGCAAGTCTTCAACATATCGGACGACATCGTAGCCCGCGTAGCCAACGGCACCGCCGGTGAAGGGGGGCATGCCCTCAAATTGCGCGACTGAGTACTGGTCAATTCGAGTTCGAATTTCCTGTAGCGGATTGCCGGCTTCAAAACTCTTGCTCTTGCCGTTCTCCGACACCGTGACCGTATTGCCTGTCGAGGAGACTTGAACTTGCGGGTCCATCGCCAAGAAACTGTAACGGCCGACGTTTTCACCGCCGACGACCGATTCGAAAAGGCAAGCTGTTCCGCCGTTGTCAATTCGGCGAAATGCCGACACTGGAGTCAGCGAATCAGAAAGAAGCCGCCGAGTGATCGGGACGGCATCGTAGGCGTCCGCCATTTCGGCGAAAATCTTGAACTCAGGAAAGCAGGCCATTCTTACTCAAATAAAATCAGGTCACGAAGTGAGCCAATGTACAAGAAACTGCAATTGTTGTAATCGGTTACCCAGCGTATTCGGTTCTTTCATTCGATGCCAGATTCCAATTGAGAAGTTTGCGGGGCAGGTTGACTATTCGAATTCAAAAATGAGTTGAAATGCAAATCTGACGTCATTAAGCGTCGTTTGGGAGAACAAGCACTTAAAGGCAATGCCAGCGTGCGATAAGAAACCTTGTTCCGGGTTGTGATGAGGGATAAAATCAGCGAACCGTCTTTGTGAAGGAACGCAAAGGCAGACCCAAACCAAAAAATCGACTTGGGACCGAGTCGACGCCAAATAAAAATATGAAATGCCAAAAGTGTCAAAAGCAGGCAACGTTTCACATTACCGATTTAACCGGTGATGATCTGCTTGCCCTGCATCTTTGCCCGGACTGTGCCAAGCAGTACCTGAAAACGGACGAAGTTCCCGACGATGCCCCAGCAATGTCGGGCGTCTTGCAAAAGCAACTTAAGCCGCTGGAACAAGCCGCCGAGGACTTGCGCGAGCTGGATTCAAAAGAGTGTCCGATCTGTGGCATTTCTTTTTTCGAATTCCGGCAGGCGGGTCGCTTGGGATGTCCCCACGATTACGTATTCTTTGGAAGTGAACTTGAACCCTTGTTGGTCAACGTTCATGGCGACAACCAGCACATTGGTAA
>CAYMFZ010000564.1:0-4046 GCA_964389585.1 uncultured Pirellulaceae bacterium
CTATCTGGTCCTGACGACCTTTGTGATCATTCCAGCAACTTATTGGCTATCCGAGTCGAGATCACGATGGCTTGTAGTGCTCTCGGTTTCAATTTTGCCGTTTGCGATCTCGATAATCGGCACGTTGGCCTATTCGGCTTCGCTTCCCAAAGACACTTGGGAAGACGAAGAAGTCTACGGATGGATCATGTTATTTGCTTTGCTCATTTCGGTATTGTTTGTCATTTCGACAATTTGCTTTAACGCTTTGAAAGACGAGACAGAAAGAGGATCAACTAGAACCGCTCGGCAACTGGGGAAATGGAATTGGTTACTGCGAATTCCAGAATGGTGCGTTTATGGAAGCACGCTGGCCTTCGGCGCTTATCTAGTGGGCTGGCTAATTCTTCATTTTGGATTTGCTTGGTTGCCAAGTCGAGATGTTGATCTGCTTCGGAATTCAAGCATCGCCAGAGCCAGACTCGAGGCGTCTTTTCCAGTGGACGTCGTCGCGCGGGCCAAACAAGCCGAAAGTTCAGATGACCTGATCGTGTTTTTGAATGCGTTGCTAAGTGATGGCGTGACCAAGGAAACTAACGCGGCCTATCAGATCGCAAGCCTTTCGAGAATTGAGTACTTGGATCGAGAAAATGATTTCACTGCTCGCGCGAGGTTGGGCTTCACTCGGGAAGAGGTTGAGCTGTTGGAAGATCATCAGTTGCTGACATGGTTGGAGTCAAAACGTGGATCGCATTTGAATGGTGGGTTTGACGACAGTTGGGATGAGCTTGATGATTTGAATGAGTCAGTGGGTTTGATTCAGGACTTGCTCAAGACGGCATCCAATCAAGAATATTCTTATCACGTGAGGGTGGTTCCTTGGACTGCTGAGGAGTTTCCATTGGCTTTCGAATATTGCGAATCGAAACAAGAGGTGTTTCAGAAAATTCGTGAAGCGACGAAATGCGAACACTTCTTCATTCCGGTATTTGATAGTGGATATTGGCTTCTTAGCTCAAATTCACTTAACTTTGCACGCGACTCATTGATGATTGACGCGCGATTTCAAATTGGTCGAAAGAATCTCGAGTTGGCAATCGCTGACATCGAGGCCTTGCGTCGCTTGGGCGACCTGCAACCTTCATTTGATTGTTACGCCGTTGCTGACGCTCGTCGGTGTTACTCGGCAGCCTATGATATTGGCTTTCAGGTTTTGACAAATCCTAATTGCTCTCGCGCTAATGCGGATGGGGTGATCGAATTGCTTCGAGATCTTCCTGAACTGTTCAGCGACCACGAAAGCCAATTGCCTATTGGTCAAGCGATGTTGGTTCGGCAGACCGCTGATTGGTATTTTGAAGTTCCGACCCATGGATATGGTTATTCTATAACAGAGCGATTGCCAAAGAAATTTCCACGAATGGTTGACTGGCGAAAAGCTGAGATTCTTGCAGCGGAGAAGTTTGATTTGAAACGAAGTAAAGTTTCTTCTACCGCCAATTTCACGGCGAACTATTCATTTGAAAATAGACGGTTTTCCGATGTTGATGATGATCGGTTTTATCATTCATTCGCGCGATTATTGCGGGGACCATCCGCTAAAGCCCGGAGTCCTTTTTGGGAGCTTGATTTTGTTAAGAGCGACGGAATGGAATTGATAATGGCTTTTTCATTCGTAACGCGTGACTATCTGGATCGAATTGGACTTGCTCTTGCCATGTATCGTTTTGAAAACGGCGAGTATCCGAAGTCGCTCGAACTGCTATCGCCTGAGTTCATGAAGGAAGTTCCGATGGATCCTTTTACGGACAAACCGTTCTGCTATCAACGATCTAAAGACACATTTTTGTTGTACTCAACTGGACGAAACCAAATAGATCATGGAGGAACGGATCCTTCAATCGACTGGATTTGGGAGAAACCAAGTGAGAATGTGGAAGAATACTTGTTGAAAAACTAACCGATGATCGTGTCTGCATCGCATCTTCACGATTACGCGTCAACCTGATGTGGCTTTGGCCATTCGAATTCGCTAACGTCTCGCCGCATGCGATCTTTTTGCCTCGATCTCTTGTTGTGACAGAGGCATTCAAGATTGGCTGTATTCATTCAAATTTGAATCATCAGGCGGCGCAATGAGTAATTCAGTAAATTCGAATATCCCAAGTTGCAAACAAGATTTAGCAATGGACGAATCGGATTCGCGGAGATTGAATTCGAACAAAGTTGCCATTGGCTTAGGCGCTTTAACCACGATTTGCCTGGCTTTGTTTTTATTCGCTGGCTGCACGCAGTCGACTTTGCGCGATTTGCCATCGTTCTTGTCTTATAAGTCAAAGGGGCCGTCGTTCGCCGAGCTTTCGCAATCTGAAACGACAAAATTGACGATCTGGCATGAGTCGCTCGAAGAAGCCCAAGCCGCGTCGCTTGAATCTGGCAAGCCAATTTTGGCGGATTTCACCGGTTCTGATTGGTGTACCTGGTGCATCAAACTTAAGAAGGACGTGTTTGAAACGCCTGAGTTCAAATCATGGGCCAGCGAAAACGTGACGCTGCTTGAATTGGATTACCCGAAACGTGGAATCCAATCGCCAGCCATTCGCAAGCAGAACAGCGAACTCAAGGATCGTTATGCGATTCAAGGCTACCCAACCGTTTTGTTGTTGGATGACCAAGGCGAAATCATGGGAAAGCTGGGCTATATGAAAACACCAACCGAGTGGATCGCCAAAGCCGAATCGTTTTTGCGAAAGTCGGCTCAGCCTTAAAGCCTAACCCAAAGTTGTGAGCTGTTTGCGTTCAGGGCATCCGAGCGAGTGGCTTGTTTTGGTGATTCTTCTGGCCCGAGGCTAGTGCCTTCGGCTCACTGTCGAATAGCTTTTTAGTTTTGGAATGCGATCTTGCGTGAGCCGTGACGCGTAAGCGGCCGGGCATCTTAAAACAGGGTTCACATCATCAGAAATCCGCAGCATCGTTCTATGAAGCCGCTTCAACACCCTTAGGACTCACAAACTCTTTTTCATACTGCTGCACAACCGGGCGCGACGGCAACTTTTTGTTGACGTGTGGGCGTTTACGAATCAGCCACGCTTGGGCTTCCGCAGCACTGATCTGCTTTTCTTTCATCAACCAGCAAATAGCCACGGTTGCACTTCTCGCGCGACCTGCTTTGCAATGAATGTAAACAGAGTGCCCATCCGCGACATGTCGATCAACAAACTCGACAGCACGACAAACGTCATCAAATGAAGGATGCGTAAAATCGACGGTTGGCATTCGCATCTGTTCGATTTGATGAGCTTCGTATTCAGCGACGGGGCCAGAGTACTCTTCGCAAGTGTTGACGACTGCCCGAACGCCTTCTTTTGCCATTTCGGGAACGTCGCGGGCAAATGGAAACGCGCCAACAATCACGTTTTCATCGATTGGGTCCCACCAGTTGCGGACTTTTAGCCACCGACCAAGCAGCATGTTCCACAGCAGGGTTGGGTAAAAAACAAGTCGGGCTTTGAGCCAGTAAAGTGATCGCATCAGTAATTGCTTTCGAGAATGAAGACATCAATTGTTTCACGAAGTTGGCTGCTCGCCAACTGGACTGGGCTTGCTCAAGAGAACTGCAAAGTCGGAATTAAATGCGACTTTGGTTGATGTTGTCACACTTTTTGGTGGGTAACTTCTGCCGGAAGTTTCCAAGATTCGCGAAAGGCCCAATTTCCGCAAACGTTTTATCGATAAACGAGTCCACTTATTGGCTTGGTAACTCTCGGCAAGAGTCACCCACTAAATTTCGTACTCAAGGCTGCGACTAAAAACAATTAGAGTTCGATTAGTGAAGATTAGTGTTCCAAAAGTTTGAAAGTAGGAACGCTAATCTGCGCTAATATGACACTAATCTCATTGTTAACGCGCCGACAATCATTGGTGCGAAACCGTCTCATGGACTGCTGAGGTTTTTCAATCGTGGCGTGAAGCTTCTTTGGCTTCGCAATTCTCCATTGCGAAGCATGATGCGATTAGAGTTCGATTAGTGAAGATTAGTGTTCCAAAAGTTTGAAAGTAGGAACGCT
>CAYMFZ010000565.1:0-3465 GCA_964389585.1 uncultured Pirellulaceae bacterium
AGGTCATGCTGCTCAACACCCAAAGTTTGAACTTGGGCTCCCGCTGCTTCCCACATCTGAGTCACCCTTCGAATCGCATTAGCCGACGTGTTTTCCAGCGGCGTCAGGATGACTTTGTGATCAACATAAAGCGTTGAGAGTGCGGCCTCGACACCACTTTTTTCTCTACCGGCAATTGGATGGGCTGGGACAAAGAACTTTGGAACTTCACCAAAAACCTGCTTTGCCGCCTCGACCACACTAGCCTTCGAGCTACCGGCATCTGTAACCACTGCGTTTTCCGGAAGATGATGGGCGATCTGAGACAAGATCGACTCCATGGCTCCCATTGGAACCGCCAACAAAATCATATCGGCCTGAGCGACAGCTTCCTTTGGGTCCGTTGTGAATTCATCGATAGCGCATAGGTCTACTGCTTTTTGAAGGTGTTCGGTACTGCGACTGCAACCCATAATCTTCTTAACGGCGCCCGCTTGTTTAAGCGCCAACGCCAAGGATCCGCCAATTAGTCCGACACCGAAAATCGTAAGTTGCTCTATCATTTTGGGCATTTTAGCCACCCAGCGGATGAACCATAAGTGGAATTTCGGATAGGTCACAAATGAATTGTCGATTTTCGATTGGTGGCATTTTCAACGATGGCGCGAATGTCTTTTTAAACCGTGCAACAGTGAGTGTGAACTCCGCATCCGGATCAGCCGGAAGTGGAGGAGCGATTTATTCCCTCGGCGGAAAAGTTGTGGCGAACGTTGCAACTATCGAGAACAACACGGCAAGGCAATGGGGAGGTGCGATCGCCATCGATAATGGCTTTCTCCAACTCACAAATAGTTCCGTAGAAAGCAATGACGCCGGCACGACTCTCTCGTCAACAAGAAGTTTTGGTGGGGGAGTATTCGCTGCGGGTAACTCAAGTGTGGTGGTCAATGATGGAACCATCGCCAACAATTCTTCCGTTAGTGCTGGTGGAGGAATCGCAGCCGGGCCCTCAACCTTAGTATTCCTTCGTAATACAGCAAGCGTCAGTTTCAACACGCTTGCCAGTTCAAGTTCGTTGGGTGGCGGTATACACACATCAGGATATTTACAGGCGACCGATGCATTCTTTCAACGCAACGTATCGGAAAAAAGTGGAGGTGGATTGTATTTGGAAGATATCGCTCGCGCTCGAATCGACCGATCAACATTTTTTGAAAATGATGGCGGCAAATTTGGTGGAGGGATATTCAATGACGGATTCATGTACGTTACCGACACGGTTTTTCAATCCAACACAGTAACTGATACGGGCGGTGCGTATTTCACGACGCCGACCTCGAACACTTTGGTTTCTGGATTGAGCTTCACGGGAAACATCCCTGACAATTTCAATTAGAGCAAGGTATGCGATCTGTCATATGAAATCCTGCGGCTATTGATCGCAAGCGGTCAAAAGTATCGAAGGCCGCTTTGATTTACGCTTTTCTTGAGACACTATCCGTAGCTGTCACTGATTTCTCGAATGTAATCGAGGGCGTCTTCGAGCGAAGTCGTTTGAACTCCGACTTGGCGTCCGCCACGATCGCACTCACCAAGCAAAAGCAGATCGTGATAACTTTCGTTTTGTTCAAGTCTTCGTCGCGCGCGAGCGCCAATCGTTTTATCCCAAACCTTATGAGCTTCCATGTGATGCTCAATCAACCAGCTAGTTCGTTCAGTAACAAACTCTTCAACAGATTCGAGCCCTGCGGCAACGTGGTCGTAGGGATCAATGCCTTTTCCGACATCATGCAATAGCGCGGCGAGCAAGAATTCTTCGTCGTAAGGAAGTTGATCGCATGCGAGATCGTAGACCTGGAGGCTGTGATATAGCGCGTCACCCTCCGGATGATACTTCGGAGATTGCTTTACGTTTTCCAAAGGTAGTAATAACGAGTAGTAGACTTGAAAGCGATCGACTTTCTCGCTGTTCGCCTCAAGCGCGGATTCAATATCCAAATCAGGATATTCCGTGGCAAGAAATTCAATTAGCTGTGGGATGGAAGCCTTCTCAATCGCCTTTCCAGTTATCGAACTCTTAAACACGTAGCTGGTTTTCGAAGTTGGATAAATAGTCAACTCGAATGGATAACGATCCTGAACATGCACGTGTTTGAAAACTTGCCGCTCTCCATTTTTCACGATCCGCTTGTATTCGGTTTCATAAGTCAAACCGTGATAGTCCAGTTCGCCCGTTACTGATTCAACGCTATCGGCAAAAAGGTGAAGATCAATGTCGGAGCCTTTACGGACATGGCCCGTGAAGACACTTCCGATCAAACGGGGGCGGTACTTTTCCAGAATCAACATCATTCTAAGGGCTTCAAGCCGCATCTCTTGAAGATGATGGGCTCTCGTTTCGCCCTCAAACATGCGAGCAAGATGTTGAATTTCGTCGCGAATTTCTGCGTTGCTAGGCAAGTCTTTGGGCTTAACCCAGCCTTTGCAAATTTGCCGAGCCGCCTTCATCTTTGCTCGGTAGTACTCGGACTCCTGCCGCTGGTACATCAGCATGGCAGCTTGGTAGGCGATTTGACGCCGTAGTTTTGAGTTTGTCATAGACTCGCGAGGAATTGCCATCGCGATGAAAAATGAAATCGTGCAGTCAGTGAGCTAATTCACGCGAACTGGCTTCTGCTGTTTGACGGAAGCAGCTTTCGCGTTCGTATCGCGATTGTACCAGATAAAACTGGGGAATCACGATACCCAAGGTTGTGTTAAAACAGTTGTTTAATACAGTTGTTTTATGTTCGTCGCTCAGAATCAAATTCGATTCTTTTGAGTAGAACCAAGCCACGTGAGAAGGTTCGCTCAATTTTTAGCGCGGCTTCAATCAGGACTAATTTTAGCGATCAGCAAATGGCCGATACCGATTCAACCAAAGACAGGATCCTCCTGACCGCCGGTCCAATTTTCGCATCCAAGGGCTATCGGGGGACGACCGTTCGAGAAATTTGCGAACAAGCAAAAGTTAACATCGCGAGTATCAATTACTACTTTGGCGACAAGCAAAATTTGTACATCGAAACGGTCGTGATGGCGCGACAGATGCGAGTCAAGCAAGTGCCTTACCCGAAGTGGGATGAGACAACGCCACCAGAAGTCAAACTAAGAGATTTCGTCAGCCTGCTTCTTCGTCGTCTTGTCGCCATGCAAGATGAACCCTGGCAAGTTCGATTGTTGATGCGAGAAATCCTGCAACCGACCCAAGCCTGCCGGCATCTCGTCGAAGAGTATTTCCGTCCCTTTTTCGAAACGCTTTGTACGGTGGTCGATGAGTTGGTTGGATTTCGACTAGCTGATTTTCATCGGAATCAAATCGGGTTCAGTATTATCGGTCAGTGTTTGTACTACCGTTTCTCTGCCGACGTCACTTCAATGATGATTGACGAGCAACAGTATTCCGATCATTTCACACAAGACGGTTTGGCCAACCATATTTCAGAA
>CAYMFZ010000565.1:3475-3731 GCA_964389585.1 uncultured Pirellulaceae bacterium
GAGTACAAGCATCCAGCTACCTTTGAGAGCAAAATGTCCGAGACATCAATTAATCCATCACCTGATCCAAGTGGCGAGCATCCAATCGTTCACCGAACCGAGACTGCATCTGTTTCCGACAGAGCTGAATCCAATTTGACGACTCAGCGACATCAAGAGACCGAAAACGTAATTGAATCTCAGTATCCTCCTTTGCCAGAAAGAACAACCAAAAGCGAGTTGCTCAAGTACTTGCTGTCCGCAGTGATTCTTCTAG
>CAYMFZ010000565.1:3741-4036 GCA_964389585.1 uncultured Pirellulaceae bacterium
ATGTTTGGCCTCTACCTCTTAAAGGAAGCACCAAAAGAGTTTGATTCCAAAGAATTGGTGCCAATGGTCGGCATTGCCAAAGCAATGAATTACAACGGCCAGTTAGACAAGGTGATTTCGGGTACGGTTGTTCCGTTTCGCGAGATAAAAGTCGCGGCTGAAGTCAACGGCGTCGTCGCAAAAAAATACGACGTATTCGAAGCGGGTAACTTTGTCAAAAAAGGGACGAAGTTGATTGAGATAGACGCTCAGGATTATGAACTTCAGTTGAAAACGGGCCTGGCAGAAGTCGAGC
>CAYMFZ010000566.1:0-4031 GCA_964389585.1 uncultured Pirellulaceae bacterium
TTGTAGTACTGCGCTTTTGCTTCGACCATCAATTTAGGAATGTCCACACTGGCAGGACATTCAAATCGACATTGATGACAATTCACACAAAGATCGGCGACGTCTTTGAACTCATCACTGGCCAACAACTCAGCATCCAATTGTCCCGTGACGATTCCGCGCATCAAATTCGCCTTGGCGCGGGGCGAACTTTCTTCGCGTGGTGCCAAACGAAACACTGGGCACATTCGCTCTCTCGGCGTTCCGGATCGACATCGCCCGCAACCGTTGCAATTTCTAGCGGCCAAAGCGATTTGGGGAAGCTGCCAATTCAACTCGGGTTCCAGGATAGGCAATGCCGTCGACTTGCTCTCTTGCGATTTAGACTTGGATCGACGAAGCCAGCCCGTGGCTTTTTCTGCTTCTTCTGGAGTTTTGGAATCAACCTCTCCGGCCACCGTCTTTTGCTCGGCGCCATCCGTGTCCGGTTGAACCGAACCATTTACTGTTTCGTTCGCTGCCTGAAAATCAGGACCAAGAAACTTATTACTGACGATGACAGGCCGAATATTGTCCCCCAACCCAGTAAAGGGATGACCGACGATCTTCCCTGGATTAAAAACATTCTGCGGATCGAAGATCTTTTTGACTTCGGAGAACACATTGTAGAGCTGACCATATTGTCGACGCAGAAACCAAGTCCGACTCAGTCCGTCACCATGGCGACCGCTAACCGTGCCGTTGAATTCCAAGACTTGCTCAAACAACTGGTTCGCTAACCGATGCATTTTCGCGAGTTCGGCTGGATCCGACAAACTCATGAACGGGCGAATGTGAATCGTCCCTTGAGGCGCGTGACAAAACATGGACGCCGTGACTTCGTTATCGTTTAAGACTTTATGGACAGCAGTCAGGAACGAAGGAATTTTTGCCGGATCGACAGCGATGTCTTCGACAAAAGGCAACGCTCGACGATCTCCCTTCAATCGATAAAGCGTCGGCACGATTCGCCGCACGATTCGCCAATACAAATCACGCTGCTCTTTCTGCGTGGCCACTCGGACTTCGTAAGCCAACTTCTTCCGCCGCTGAATTCGCGTCACGAGGTGGTCAAGCTTTGACCGGAGGGAACTTTCTTCGCTCGCTTGAAATTCAACCAACAACATCGCTTCTGCGTCGCCGGGCACCAGCCGCGCAAACTCAGGGCTTGTTTCCCTGGCCAGCGAAAGCAATCGCCGGTCAAGCATGTCGCAAGCCGATATTCCCATCTTGTTGATCTCGACCGCGGCTTTGGCGGCCGACTCAAGCCGATGAAAGAACAACAACGAAACGCCGCGATGTCGTGGAAGCGACTCGGTCTTCAAAGTCGCTTCGGTGATGATGCCCAACGTTCCTTCGCTTCCAATCAACAAGCGAGTCAGATCAGTTTGACTACCTTGCTGCAAGTCGAACAAATTGTAGCCGGCCTGGTTTTGCTTCGTATCGGGGCGTTTCTCTTTGATTAGTTTTTCATTGACCGTCAAAATTCGTTTCACACGACCAGCCAGTAACTGCGCTCGCATCGTTGGAAACGAGTTCGTCGCCGCAACATTTTCGCTCGAATCAAATTCGACGACTTCGCCGTTGGCCATCACCATCTGCAACTGCATCACCGTTTCGCGCGGCGATCCGTAACGAACCCAATGGCTTCCCGAAGTGTTCATCGCCAAAGTTCCGCCCAACGTCGTCACATTTCGCGTCGCTGGATCCGGACCATACATTTGACCATGCGGCTTTAACTGCCGATTCAGATCGCCGAGCACGACACCCGGCTGGACGGTCACTGTGTTTCGTCCGACCGATTGAACTCGTCGCATGGAGTAGGAAAAATCGAGTACCAGTCCCTGACCTACACAGGCGCCCGCTACATTGCTGCCCGCGCCACGTGGCACAATTGAAATCTCATTTTCCTCAGCGTATTTGACGCACGCGACAACATCGTCAGTGTTCGCTGGCCTCACAACACCCAAGGGTATCATTTCATAGATGCTGGCATCACTGGCGTACATTTGCAGAAACGTGACATCGCATCTGACTTCGCCTTCGAGTTGGCCGCTGAGGTCGGCTTGAATTCTTGCACGTTCCGGATCCATTATTCAGCTATTAAAATCTGGAGTTGGAAAGGGTAAAGTGCGGAACTGAGCTTACCGAACCGAATTCGCAAACGACAAGTTTAACTTGATCCTTCATTTTATCCTATCGCCCGATTAAAAACGTCGTTCAAATTGAATTCCGGTACCGTTTGTTAAAAACAAACGATCGTTCTTAGATTCACAACTTGTTTATCCTCAGCCCTCATTCCTTACTTAAAACTATTCTCCCACCATGTCCAAGCAACTATTAATCATGCGCCATGCCAAATCTTCGTGGGCGAATGAAAGAATCACGGACTTTGAACGCCCGCTAAACAAGCGTGGATTGCGCGTGACGCCTCAAGTTGGACGGCTTGTTCACCTTCAAGGCTTGACTCCTGATTTGATCATTAGCTCAACGGCGCTCCGTGCACGCATGACGACCGAGACATTTGCCGAACATTGCGAAGGCGTCGTCGCCGAGAACATTCGATTCGTCGACTCTTTTTACCACGCCAGTTCGTCGGTACATTTGGATTTCCTTGATCGGTTTTCCGAACCAAGCGTTGAGACCTTGATGTTTGTCGGCCACAACCCTGGCCTTGAAGATTTGGTCGAACAGTTATCGGGAACCTGGGAGGTAATGCCAACTGCCGCGGTGGCACACTTTGACTTGAATGTCAAAAGCTGGGACGAACTCAAGCTTCCTTTCCAAGCCACGATTAAGAATCTATGGCGGCCAAAAGAAATCAATATTGATTAGATCAGATGTGGTTCCAGTGCCGGCGCGGTCACGGTCTCGCGCATCGAAATTTTTGCCACGGATTTTCACGGATGTTGCTCGGTCGTCTGGTCGGTCCGGTCATCCGTGTTGATCCGTGTCCATCCGTGGCTCAAACCTCAAGCTGGTTGAGCGGTCGGTTTGCATGACTTTTGGGATGGAACACTTTTCCGTAGTTCAAGAAACGCAACATGGTTTTCATCGTTTTTTGACGCTAGGCTGCGATCGGATGGATAAAGCGGCACACACCCTCGCTCTTTGTTAAAGCGGCGTCAGGTGAGTACAATTCGACATCTCTCGGTTCCGCAAGAGCGGGTGTCTTGAACTTTCCCTTAGCCGAACCTAACTGTTCTTTATCGTGTCCGAATTCACATGAATTTGGTCCAACTTGGTTTGCGCGGTGATATGCTTCGCCAGTATGCTCGCGACTGGATCGTCAATATCACTGACGTATCAGAATTCGTTCGCAATCAGCGCGACAACAGCGATAACTCCCGATATGATCAACTGGTTATGCCACGAGAACGCGTTTATCCGGTGACTTGCAAAGCAACTGCTCGAAAATTGAAAGTTGATCATGCTTTATAGTTCCGCCAACATGGTTTCTATGGTTTTAAAGTTAGGCCGCGGCTTCGTCTTTGGAGTATCGTTCGTTTCGTTCGCCCGCTGCCGCTTATGGTTTGACATGCCATGGACACCGTCACTTTGGCAATGTGATCTTTAAAAACTAGTTGTAGCTGTGATGCTTGCTGGCTTGGAGATGAGCAGTGTCGAAATACCTAGAGTAACATTCCGTTATCCTCCCTAATTAATATGGTATGGCGCTTTCAAAACGCAACTCCCAGTCTTTTTCGGAAGACCCTGAATTCGGGGAGCAACCTCCACTTATGTCATCCTATGGCCGCTCCAAGAATCATTCAGGCGGACGTCCAACCAATGTCATACTGTTTTGGAAAAACCTAGAGTTTTTGAACCGCGACACAGAGCTATTTTGCGGCAAACGCCAAGTCGGTTTTTGCACATGAATCTGAGAAAGATTGCATAGCTACAATGAGGAACTCAATTGCTCGAAGCCCGCCGCTATTGCAATTTCGGCCTGTCTATTCGCTAATTATTCGTGAACTTTGCAATTAAAGCCACCATGCAATTCTAATCGGTAC
>CAYMFZ010000567.1:0-4029 GCA_964389585.1 uncultured Pirellulaceae bacterium
ATTCTGGCCCGAGGCTAGCGCCTTCGGCTCACTGTCGAATAACCTCTTGCTTTTTTAAACAGGCTCTAGGACAACTTGGTCTGGCAGGTAAATGCGTCTTATCGAAACCCAACCTGGCGGCGGAAGCCAAACCAGAACTCGGAAAAAATCGAACGCCTACGCCGAATGAGCCGCAGTTTGTCGAAACGAAAGTAGATCGTTTATCGGGGAACCGAGTCTTTCTTCGGCACTTTCGAGACTGAGGACAACCGCTTCACAACCAAACTCGACCAGTCGTCTCACATCGTTACCCACGACATCAATGCAGTCGACTTCCGGAAAAAATGTTCCAAGTGAAACGTACTGACACTTCACAGAACTGCGGGCGGTTAAACGAAGTCTTCTCAAATTTTTCATTGAAGTCCTTTTCAGTTCACCGCCAACCGAGGCACTAATTGAGATACGACGTCTGCAAGAAAATTCTACAGCTTTCTTTTGAAATCAGATTCTGATTCGTATTCGTTGTGGCAAACACAAAACACGAACCGAGCTAGATGCTGAAGCCGAAAAAACAGTCAGGTGAATCGAGCGTTAACTCTTCTCGGCCATTTGAATTTGCGCTTGAGCTTGGGCGATTGCCTTTCGCTTGATCTCAGCCAAGGCTGGCGTGCCGGCTTCGCTTTTTTGTGCGGCGTCTAAAGCCTCACGCGCCGCAGCAACATCAATTTCTGCAACTGGAAGACTGCGACCCGTTAAGACGGAAACCACAGCACCCTCGACCTGAACATTCCCGCCGTCGACGTAAAAGCGTTCTTCGGTGGAGCCAATTTGAGCTCGAAGCTCACCAGGCCCAAGACGCCCAATCATTGGAGCGTGGCCAGGAAGAATTCCGGCTTGACCATCAAACATCGGTACGACAACTGAATCGACTTCTTTGTCGAGCGTTGTCATTTCCGGCGTGACGATAACGAGTTGTAATTGTGCCATGACGTTACTCTAAAATTTCGCTATGCAGATTGTCAAAATACGGAAAAGTGAGCCGTAGACATTGCTGGTTTTTCTTGAAGCCAGATTTTCACGTTTGGCTGCAAGGAAAGTCACGCATTCGATTTGGAAAATCGAGCGACAATGTCGCTCAGCTCTCCGAGCTGTCAGCGTTCCATCTGACGACTTACTTAGCCTTGGCAGCCATTTGCTTGGCCTGTTCTTCTGCCTGTTCGATTGATCCAACATACATGAACGCGTCTTCTGGGAGGTGATCCCACTTACCATCGCACAACTCTTCGAAGCTCCGGATCGTATCGGCAAGTGATGTAAATTCACCCTTCTTACCGGTAAAGACCTCGGCCACGAAGAACGGCTGCGATAGGAATCGCTCGATTCGACGAGCACGATGGACGACCAATTTGTCTTGCTCGCTCAATTCATCCACACCAAGAATCGCGATGATGTCTTGAAGCTCGCGGTAACGCTGAAGAGTCGTTTGAACTTTTCGAGCCACCGCGTAGTGGTGGTCACCGACGTAAGCTGGATCAAGAATTCGCGAAGACGAAGCCAGTGGATCCACCGCAGGGTAAATACCTTTTTCCGAAATCGAACGCTCAAGATAAAGGAACGCATCAAGCTGACCAAACGCTGTCGCAGGAGCCGGATCCGTTGGATCGTCCGCAGGAACATAAACGGCTTGAACCGATGTAATCGCACCTTTGGTTGTCGATGCAATTCGCTCTTGAAGAGCACCCATTTCTGTCGCAAGTGTCGGCTGGTAACCCACCGCAGAAGGCATCCGCCCGAGAAGCGCGGACACTTCGGAACCAGCTTGAGAGAATCGGAAAATGTTATCGACGAACAATAGCGTGTCAGCACCCGTTGAGTCACGGAAGTACTCGGCCATCGTCAAAGCCGAAAGTGCAACACGAAGACGAGCACCTGGTGGCTCATTCATCTGGCCGAAGACCATCGCGGTTTGCTCGATGACTTTGCGGCCTGTTGTACCAATTTCTGTTTCCTGCATTTCCAACCAAAGGTCGGTACCCTCACGCGTGCGCTCACCAACTCCGGCGAACACCGAGTAACCACCGTGCTGGCTCGCAATACGAGCAATCAACTCGGTCAGAATAACTGTCTTTCCAAGACCCGCACCACCGAATAGTCCGGCTTTACCACCACGAACAAACGGAGTCAGAAGGTCAACAACTTTAATTCCGGTTTCGAACAATTCGGTGCTGGTTGAAAGCTCAGAGACGGCAGGTGCCTGACGGTGGATTGAACGAACTTCTTTCGCTCCAACGTCGCCACGACCATCGACTGGCTCGCCAAGCATGTTAAATACTCGACCAAGAGTCTCGTCACCGACGGGCACAGAAACTGGAGCACCCGTGTCAGTACAATCAGCACCACGGCGAAGGCCTTCGGTAGAACCAAGAGCGACGCATCGAACGCGTCCACCGCCAAGGTGTTTTGAAATTTCACCAACGAGTCGTCGCTTGTTTCCACCCGCGTCGATTTCTGCGGTTACCGCATTGTAAATCGGTGGCATGTTTGCCGCGTCAAATTCAGCGTCAAAAGTCGAACCGATCCCCTGAGTGATTTTACCGATGTTAGCCATAGGAATTGTCTTTAGTTAACAGTGTTCAATGTTCAGTTTGTATTTTTTGAATTCCGAATTCCGCATTCCGAATTCCCATTTGTTGTTTAGCCTTCAAGTGCCTCAACGCCACCGATGACTTCCATAATCTCACCAGTAATTTGCGACTGACGAGCTCGGTTATAAGTCCGCGACAACATCTTGATCATGTCGTTCGCATTCTCGGTCGCACTCTTCATCGCAACCATTCGAGCAACTTGCTCACTAACGGCCGCGTCGAGAAAGCACTTAAACAATTTGATTTTGAAGCTTGATGGAACGACTTCTTCCAAAATGCTCTCTGCCGATGGCACGAACTCGTAAAGCGAGACATCACCCTTGGCGACTTCTTCGTCGACCGGCGTGTCTGCACCTTCAAGCTTGCCAAGCGGCAATAATGTTTCGTTGACGATCTCTTGCCGGGCGACGGTGTGGAACTTTGTGTAAGTCACGTCCAACCGATGAAGGTTGCCCGCAGCGTACTCTCGTAAGTACCGATCGGCGATGAGTTCGACTTCGGCGTACTGAGGTTGGTCATCAAAATTGGTGAATGACTCATCGACGTGAATGTCTCGGAACTTCATTCCCGAGATTCCTCGCTTGCCGCTGACTTCGAGTCGAAGGTCGGCGACTTCGCCAGTCAATTGCTCTCGCGTTTTAACGCCCATCCGAAGTGCGTTGCCGTTGTAGCCACCACAAAGCCCACGGTTTCCAGTCAGCACCAACAACGTTGCGTTTTCAGTCTTCTCGGGAGCCTCTAGCAGCGGGTGTGAAACTTCCAATCCAGCTCGAGCAAGATCGGAAACGACAGCCGTGATTCGTTTCGTATAGTCATTGGCCGACGTCGCACGGTCCATCGCTTTTTTGAAGCGGGCCGTCGCGATCAATTCCATTGTTCGCGTAATCTTTTTGATGTTGCGAATGGACTTTCGACGTTTATCTAATGCTCTGGCGTTGGCCATTTTTTCGAATTCGGAATTCGGAATGGGGAATGCGGAATTAGGTTCGACTAATTCTTATTCAGGTTCCTGATCCGTCCTTTCTTTGAGCTACTTGTTGTTCTTACTTCTGATCGTTGTGATTGCCGCCAGTTGCGGCTCACTTCGTGGAAGCGCTCGTTCACGGAGTGAACGGCCACTATCACTTACTTGAACGAGCGATTGAATTCTTCGATTGCGGCGACGACCATTTTGGTTGTCTCGTGATCGGCTTTCTTCATCGCAGCACCTTCGTCTTTGTTTGCGTCGAGATTTTCCCAAACGTCTTTTTTCTTGGAATGGATGAATTCAAGGAACTCAGACTCCCAACGCTGAACGTCGTTGACCGGAACTTCGTCAAGGTAGCCACCGGTTCCCGCGAAAATCATCATGATTTGATCAACCACATTGAGCGGCTGGTATTGAGGCTGCTTCAACAATTCAACC
>CAYMFZ010000568.1:0-4006 GCA_964389585.1 uncultured Pirellulaceae bacterium
CCTGCTTCATATTCTCAAACAGACCGAGAACCTGCTGTTCATAAAGATGTTCGATGCAGTCGACACATACGATGCTGTTAAAAGTACCAATGTCGTCGATCGGTTGCGTAATATCGCCAACTCGCATATTCGGGTTGCATCGAATCTGATCCATACCTTCGGCCTTCAAGCCTAACGATCGCAAATGTTCGACCGTTTGACCACGACCACAGCCAAGGTCCATAATCGGTTCCAGCAACCAAGTCTGATACTTGGGCAGTAGCCGGACGCCAGGACAACGCCCTTGTTCCGCGTCACCGTACCAAGGATTTTCTTCGTAAATCCTCTGATATAACTCAGCAGAATTTTGATCGGAATTAGTTTCAGGATCAGTCATGGTTTCGTACGTTCTAATGCTCAGCAGATGATTGTTTGCGGGCCGCTCTCGGTTTTCGTTTCCAAATCACCAACTGCGACCGTACGGAATCAAATTCCGCCGTTCGTGGTTTCGTTTGATCAATCCACCAATCAACCGACCGAACGGTTCGATGCAAATTCTCGCCGTTCTGATCGAGTTGGTTTGACGTTCGACATGAGACGGAACCAAAAAAGATTCCTCCAGGAAGCAGAACTCTTTCGATCTCTTTTAGCGTCGCGGAAATGTCGGCTTCATCGAGATGCTCCAGCACATCGAAACAAGTGATGAGTGAAAAAAAGTCATCTTCAAATGGCAAAGTTTGATTTTCCAAAACTAACAGTCGCTGCTCCGCTCCAGTGACATGTTGCATCCGTGACTTTGCTCGCCTGATCGCCTCATCACTTATATCAACACCAAAAATATTGAAATCAAACAACGGACCTGCGAGATATTCCAATACAAAACCTACGCCGCAACCAACATCAAGCGAACGCCCAGACAACATCCCAATCTTATCTGAAGCACCCACAATTGCCCGAAAGCCTGGCGAGTTCTGGGCAATATTGTACCGCTCATTGCTCGAAATAACTTGGTTGTAGATATCGCGATAGTCGGGCATGGGCAAAACGTTGGGGAAAGGAATGTCAAAATCTTTATAAGCAATTTACCGAAATTCAGCAACGTTGAAGCGTTACGCCTAATCGCTTTTTCCTTCAGGTTTCAGTTTGATTGACCGCCGATCTTGGGAAGCCAATTTCAAATGGGAAACCAATTTCAAAATTAGCGAGGCGACAATGCAGACAAAGCGTTGAATCTCATTGGCTATGGAATATGCTGAGTTGCATCGTGAACAAACATCGATTCGATCGACATTTCTGTTTTGCAAAATCAATTACGACTCAAAACAAAATCCCTTCCAGTTAGGAGCAACAATGAAAAACAACTCGCCTAAGATCCTTCTATCCTTAATTACGTTTCTCGCGTTAATGGTTTCGAACGCCCTCAGTCAAACGGAAACGACTTGTCCCAACAAAGAAGTTTTCGCTTCTCCGCCGTTTTATCTGTACTCGATGATCAAATGCAAGAAATCAGCAACGGGAACATGCTCAACAGACAGTAGCCCGTTTACGGTGGGTTATGTTGGTCAGCCATTAACGGGATGTAAAGAAGACGCGGATTGTGATAAGTGTAATGAGACTGTCTTAAGAGCGATCCCGCTGAATGGCTTTCCGACGAAGGACGATGGCTCGCGACCTGATTATGCAATCTGCGATGACGGAAATGGCATCTTGCCCAAAGGTGGCGCAAAGATGGATTACATCGGAACTGCTGTCGCGGAAGTAGATGGTGTTAAAGTCAAATTTAAGTATTTCGACTTGTCCTATGCGTATGAGTATCACCCCGAAGGTCAGAAGGATCCGACCAAAAAGTTCGTCAGTATTCCGGTTGCAGTTCAACTAAAAGAGGCCGCGAAGGGCGAAGCGAACGCAGCAACTCGCGAAATGGATAAAGAGTGCGACCGACTGGCGGTCCCGTTCGGACTTCACACACACGAGTACGTGATCCTGACCAAGCTCGATAAATACGCGTTTTTAAAATCGGAATTGATGAAGGAATCAGACACCGATCCTTTGAATTGAATTCTGTTTTAAAAACAAGTGGTTTGTTGCAGCTAACATTTAGAGTCAGCCGCAGTATTTTGAGCTGAACGGTGCCCCGCTCTATCGTTACAGCTAATATTTAGAGTCAGCCGCCGTGCGTTAGCACCCGGTTCATTCGCGTAAAACCGGACGCTAACGCGTGGCGGCTGATTTTCAATTCAACACCCTAAACTTTAGGACATCCGAAAACATGTGAGTCGTTGCACTAGCTTCGGCTCACTTTTTTTGCGCTTACTCTTACTTCGAATAATTCACCAATCGAATTAAAATTAAAAGTCTACTGAGTATTGGCGACTTTCGATCTATCGTTTATCGCTTTGATTGATTCCAAGTACTTAATGACCGGATTATCGGGAGTCAGCCGAGGTGTTTTCGATCGGTAAACGCGAAAGCCAAGCCCCTCGAACTGAGTTGAAATTCCAAGCTTCATCACCCAGGCACGTCGAGGCCCATCGACTTCGTCAAGTTTTTCGACGCTGCCTTCCAAGCCTTCCATCGGCCCGCCGACTGCCAAGCGAGAATGCTGTAGTCCGGCGACTAAGGGATTTGTTTCGTCTCCCCAGTCAGGCGAATCACTCGCCGAGTTAATCGGCACCGCATAATCTTGCGTCCACTCCAACTGGCTTGAGTAGAGGTTGCGGATTCCAAACTTGTTCGTATCCACAACCTCACCCGCATCCAATCCCAAGGGCCAACTTCCTAGCGTCCAATCATTGCCAGTCGGAAACGCAAACTCACCTCCATTGGTGGCGAGGTACAAATATTCCTCAAAAACTGGCAGACGAGCACCGATTCGCTCGCAATATTCAAGTGCTTCGACAAACGGCACGTTACCGATCGGCATTTCGTCCGCTGGAGCTTCCTTTCGAAAACGTCGTGTCATTTCAAGTGGAAGCTTTCGCATCACTTCCTTGTAGCTTTTCGTCGTGACTTCGCTAACACCAGCGTAAAAGTCATATATTTCAACTTCTTCTTCGGGACGGACTTTGGTCATGTCCAAATTGAAAAGGTTATAGGCACCGACGGTAAACTTCGAGCCGGCAACTTCTACTACTTTCTCCTTGCCGAGTTTCAACTTTTGCTCAAGCGACGCGTCGATCGGTTTGACCTTGATCGCTTGCCACCGCACGCCGCCGTCTGCGGTTTCAGTCCAATCTGTGCAGGCGCAACTCGGATTGGAACTTTCATTAAGTTCACGGGGGACGTAACGCCAAACTTCCTGGATGTCACCGCTGGGAGCGACGACTTCGATGATGTACCAACCAGGCGTCAGCTTATCCGTTCTTGAATCAGGACTCGCGGCAACTTTTGCAGGCTGATGAAGCGACTGATAATCGACCTTGCCCAACGAGTAATCGACTTTCACAATCGAAACGTCGCTCTCTGGGGGCACAACTCGAAATTCAATCTGGTACTCAACAGGACCAACTTCACCAACTGTTTGAGCGGTTCCCCGATTCAAAACCGAAACCAGACCAAAGCTGATCGAGGCCAGCACAACCGCCGCCAATGCAGCTTTCATCCAATGTCGCCTAGCCAGCCGAACACCTTTTTGCATTTTGGTTAGCGGCCGAGTCAATGTCGGTTCACGATTCGCAAAACGGTTCAGGTCTTCCGCAAGCTCAAGCGCCGAATCAAACCGATCTCCAGGCTTTCTCGCCATCGCCTTCAAGCATATTGCCTCAAGGTCTGGGTCAACCGTTTTGTTGAAAACATGCGGTTCAATGACATCGCCCCGAATGATTTCCTCTGTCAAAATATCTGACTCGCCACGATAAGGCCGACGTTCAGTCAGAAACTCGTAAAGCATGACACCCATCGAATAAACATCCGTTCGACAGTCGGCTTCATTCGCCTTGCCCATCGCTTGTTCAGGCGACATGTATGCCGGTGTTCCAATGATCACGCCCTTGGTCGTGATCGTCATCTCTTCAGGGCTCTCGCGTTT
>CAYMFZ010000569.1:0-587 GCA_964389585.1 uncultured Pirellulaceae bacterium
TGATCGTTTTGCGAAATCCAAACTCAAGAAGTTCGCAGACTTCACAACATCGCTCGTTTGCGTCAGGCACTAACAACGGTCGTAGGCATTCAGCAAGCAATCTTTCTAGCGAGCTTCAAAACGATTTCCTCTGGTCGATTGACCAAGCCCTTCGTTGCCCAGCGGTGGCGGCGGTTTGGGGACCACTGGATCACATCAATGAACGTTGGTTCCGTCGATTTCAGCTATCCGCCGAGGCACGCGGTTGTCTTGGTTTGTTCATTCAACCCATGCGCGCCGCCCGCCAACCAAGCTGGGCCGAAGTTCAATGGGTCGTCAGCCACGATGACCGGGCAAGCAAAACAATCCATCGCGAGCCGCGAACAAGTCAGATCCCAGCCACCAGCAAGATGCCAAGTCACGTGGCAACCCGCAGCGACAGTACGGCGTCAAATCACAACGTGCCAACCCAGAGACCACGTCACAACAGGCCAAACTCCAACGCAAATAAAAGTCGCAACGTGACAAACCGCAGTGACAGCATCGCGTCAAGTTACAACTCCCCAACCCGCAGCGCCAGCATTGCGCCAAATCGCAACGTGCCAACC
>CAYMFZ010000569.1:687-4000 GCA_964389585.1 uncultured Pirellulaceae bacterium
CGCAGCGTCAGCAAGGTACCGAGTCACAACGTGACGACAGGCGATAGCCCCGGACGCAAGTCCGGGGAAAACCCCACCCCGAATTACCAGAGTCCCGAAGGGACGGCACGAAATCAAATGCCGATCGATCAGACCCTAAACAATCAAACGCTGCTGACCGATCAAACACCGAACGATCAAACCTCAAAACAAGGCAGACCCTCCTGTCGTGCCTCCGGCACTCAAATTAATGATGTGCCCAATACATGGGACTTACGTCCCATGCTATCACCTGCCGTGCCTCCAGCACTTAATCAAACCCGCAACACGCGACATCACAACAGACCAACCCGCAGCGTCAGCATCGCGCCAAATCACAACGTGACAAATCGCAACGTGCCAACCCGCAGCGTCAGCAAGGTACCGAGTCACAACGTGACGACAGGCGATAGCCCCGGACACAAGTCCGGGGAAAGCTCCAACCCAAATCACCAGAGTCCTGAAGGGACGGCACGAAATCAACCTCCAAACAATCAAACTCCACAACTCAACGAACAACATGTCCGCCTGCAACTGACTCGCTGTCGCGGCACGCAAACTGGAAAAACCATCAACCTTTCGATCAACACCATCACAGGGAACGTGCAACGCGCACGGCGTGATCATGACTCACATCAACGAAATCGAATTAACCAAACCAACAACTCTCCAACTATCCACGGCCGCCAAACTCACCACGGTGCAGGCTGAATCATTCTCCGATGACTCATTCTCCGCTGGATCATCTGAACCTTCGGATCGACTTTGTCGTGACATAAAACTGGAAACGCAACACGCGGGCAAACGGATTCTTTGTTTGTGGTTTCCCAACTGGCCGATCCAACGACTTGTCGTCAGTCAACCTGAACTACGGCGCAAACGAATTTTGCTTTTTCGACGCGACTCACGCCGTGGACAAATCATCTCCGCCGCCAGCCCGTTGGCGATGCAAGACGGCGCGTGCGTTGACATGCCGCTTTCAGAAGCCAAATCTCTACTCACACGCGGCGCCACTCGACGAAAAACTCAAACGAAACTTACGACGCAAACCTCATCTAAGGCAGCCACCAATGAATTCCATATCTTTGAGCACGACCTCGATGCTGACTTGGACTTCTTTGAAGAACTTGCGGATTCGCTAGACTACTTCAGCCCGATCATCGGCTTGGAAACCATCGACCCACGCGAGTTCAAACGTGGCCGCCGCCCCGATTCGATGCTGCTCGAAGTCACGGGCTTGGCCCATCTGTTTGGTGATGAAAGCCAACTTGCTCGAGAACTGCTGACGCACTGCGACGAACTGGGCTATCTACCGAGAATCGCGATCGCCGACACCGTGGGAACCGCTTGGGCGATGGCGCGCTACGTTGCCGGTCAATATTTTGCTCAACATCAACAGCCCGTCGTGCTACCGCCAGGCGATCAGGAAACGTTGAAGCAATTGCCAGTCGAATCACTCCGTCTGGAAACCACGATCACCGACACGCTTTATCAGTTAGGCATCGAGACGGTCGGGCGACTACAACAATTACCGCGGAACGATCTGGCCATGCGGTTTGGCAACGTGATTCACCGACGGCTTGATCAACTGACGGGAGTCGTCGAAGAACCCGTTGTCGCGCGGCACAAACCGGCTGAATTTGTCGATCAGCAACTGCTTGAATATCCGACCAACCACCGTGAAACAATCGAAGTCATTCTGGCGCGATTGGTTGGCAACCTCTGCGAACAAATGCGCGCCAAACAACGTGGCGCCCTGGAATGGACGATCAAGCTCATCTGCCAATCCGGATCGCCGATCGAGTTCCACGTCAATCTTTTTCAACCGACGGCGATGACCGACCAAGTCATGCCCTTGATGGAAATGCAGATTGAACAGGCGCTATCGCCCCACACGCGAAAATTCAAAAAGCGAAAACGGATATCCAGAAAAAAGGCCGCCAGACCAAAGCAAACCCAACCAAAAAAACCACAACCATCAACGGACACTGAAACCGAAAGCATGTCGTCGACTGAAAATCAGTTTCATCGTTACACCACGATTCAAGTTCAAGAAATCTCCGTCATGGTCACGTCTGATGTCTTACTTGCCCAGCAACAGCGGCAACTGTTCGATGAAAACCCTCGCCTCGATCGGCAATCACTGGCTCACCTCATCAACCGACTCGCCAGCCGTTTGGGAACTGAAAACGTCGTTTACCCAACGCTGCTTTCCGGAGCCCAGCCCGAGTATTCGTTTCGACTAAGGCCTTTGGTTGATCCGCGCCGCAAACAACGACGGCGAAAGACGAAACCGCCCAAGCAATCTCACACGCTCGCACGGCCGCTGCGTCTGTTTCATCCGCCACTGCGATTGGCCAAGGTTGAAGTGTTTCGTGGAGCTTCTGATGGGAGAGATAAAAGTAGCGGAGAGAGATCAGCCGGTGGGAACCGGCCCTACCAGCCGTACCAGCCGTACGCAGGAACTGATTCTGATAGGGCAAACTCTGTTAAAGCAAATTCTAACAAACGAATTTCTACCGTCGCCACTAACCCACCCCCTGCCCTGCTGCAAATTGACTCAAGTAATACGTCGCCCCAGAAAGTCATTTCATCTTGGGGTCCCGAGCGAATTGAAACGGGCTGGTGGCGCGGCCATACCGTCTGCCGTGACTATTGGCGTATCGAGACGGAGAGCCATCAACATTTTTGGGTGTATCGGAATATTAGAAGTGGTGAGTGGTTTTTACACGGCGAGTTTTAGACGTTCTTAATCTTAACCTTCATCCTAATCTTAATCCCATTTCAAAATCGCAACCTGAGTAAGAGTAAGAGTAAGAGTAAGAGGAAAGTGATTTAGGCTTCCAGCCTGAAATGTGCGGTACTCAGGCTAGAAGCCTAAGACACTTCAGCGCATCGCAACCAAAACAAACAATTTATGTATTCTGAACTTCACTGCAAAACCAATTACTCATTCTTGACCGGTGGGTCACATGCTGATGAGCTAGTCGACCGCGCGATCGCGTTGGGCTACCGCGCGCTCGCCGTGACCGATGAAAACACGCTCGCAGGAGTCGTACGGGCTTTCTCCGCCGCCCGCGAAGCGACTGAGCACAAGCGTCCAGGCGTGACGCGACAGCCGCAGGGATCTGTCGCTGCGCTGGGGGATGCCGCTGCGTTGGGCTGGTCAAAGGTTAATGGAGCAAACGGCAATGACTCACTTCTCGCTCCTTTTTCGACTTCAACTCGAAATGATACCGTTGGGGTAGGCTGGCCCGAGGCTAGCGCCTACGGCTCACTTTCCTCACCCCCAACC
>CAYMFZ010000570.1:0-3996 GCA_964389585.1 uncultured Pirellulaceae bacterium
CTTCATGGGAAGGCGTCGACCAGGCGTTATTCAATGTCTTGCGTAACGCCAGATCTATCGAAGCGAAAAAACGCTCGGTTCCTGCATACGTCGTTTTCAGCGACGCGTCTCTGCGTGACATGGCGCGCCGCCGACCATCTACGCTTGAGGGGCTGCGGATGATCAATGGAGTCGGTAAACAGAAACTAGCCGATTATGGCGAGCAGTTTCTTGGATTGATCACAGAACACTGTCAGTCAAACGAACTGTCTGTCGACGTTAAACCGAGTGTGACAACTTCCAACGATGCTACAGCTTCAAAGGCTCCTTCAGCATCGGCGTTGGCGGCGTTTCCCCATTTTGAGGCTGGGTTGTCGATCGAAGAGGTCGCCAAAGAAACGGGCCGCGCTCTTTCCACGACCAAGGGCTATTTGTCGGAGTACATTCGACACAAGAAAGTCACTGATGCAACTCGCTGGGTCGATCCAGAAATCGTTTTCCAAGTCACGTCTGCAATTCAGTCGGTAGGAGTGGGACCACTCAAACCCGTCTATGTCGCACTCGACGAACAAGTCAATTACGACGCGATTCGAATTGTGATGACGTGTATGCAAAACGAAGTTGAATCGGCCGACTGAGAAAGTGCCTAGTGTAGAACAGTTGTCCTCAACTGTTCCGCATTCGTTTTTTGAACCATCCAAGGAAAGAATTGGATCTCTGGTTTTGCGCAGTAGATCTTTTCAGCGACTTTTCCGTTATTGGTTGGGATCTATTGGTTGTTTAGTGAGTTAAGCAGTATTTGTTTGCTCAGTTCAGGGAAGGAACATTTGGGACAAATGTTCTACACTCGGGCATCTAGCCTATGGCGAGAACAAAGCCAACGCCGCGTCCAGCACGTCGTCTTCTACAATCAAAATCGCGGTGTCATTCGCATTAAGTCGATCAGCAGCTCCGGGCACTCGCACGTAGTCGAGATGAATAATGGCGACAATCAAACAACGATCGGGAAGCTCAAGATCCGCCAGATTGGCTTCGGTTGCTCGAGATCCTTCCAACACGTCGACTTCGATCACGTTGATCAAACCGCCAGGAAGTTTCGTTCGCGAAATGACCACGCCATCATGCAGATAGGAAATGATCTGCTTCGCCATGACGTCGCGTGAACTGACGGCGAGATTGATTCCCAACCGTGCCGTAACACTGGCGTAATCTGGTCGACCGATAACGCTCATGACTTGTTTCGCGCCAAGATCCTTGGCTTTGACACCCAGCATTAGATTGTCTTCATCGTCTCCGGTGCAGGCAACAAAAACATCCGTAAAGCCAACGCGTTGCTCCTCCAAATTCTCCGGATCTGTTGCTGTTGCGTGAATCACCGATGTCGTTTCAAGAAGATTTGCCAGTACAGTACAGCGTTCTTCGTTCTGCTCGATGATCATGACTTTGAAGCCTTCGCGCTCAAGCGTTCGCGCAAGATGCAAACCCGTTTCGCCACCACCAACAATCACAATTCGTCGGCTGCTACTGGTCGACGTCTTGAAAAGCGTCTTGACGGGTTTCATGTCTTCGGGACGACTAAAAACGGTAACCTTGTCACCGATTTGGAGTTGATCATCCGCCGAAGCGATCCACATCTTTTTGTCACGTTCGATTGTGCCAAGCCGAACGTTTTGAGAAAGCCCCAAATCTCGAAGCGTGCAACGCGTAATTTTTCCTTCTTGGCTGACCGTGATTTCTTGAACCTCAAGCCCTCCACGGGCGAACTGCTCGACGACGACTGATCCCGGCTCGCGAATGCCTCGCGCCAGTTCCATCGCGGTCAAATGCTCAAGCGACAACATTCGGTCAATGCGAAAGTGGCGTTGATAATCAAACGTGCTGAGGTCGCGAAAAACCGGTGCATAGACTCGGGCGATGGATCGCTTTGCGCCCATAGATTTCGCCATACTTGCACCAACGATATTGACTTCGTCACAGCCCGTCATCGCCATGCAAATGTCCGCACTTGCGATTCCAGCTTGAAACAAAACGCTTGATTGAGACGCTGACCCTACAATCGCTCGAACATCAAGCTCTTCGTTAATATGCGAAACCATTTTCGGATCCGTGTCGACAACCGTAACGCTATGCTCAAGGCGACAAAGCATATCTGCGATGGAGGATCCAACTCGGCCAGCACCGAGAATCACAATGTTCATTTCAGCCTCAGGTAGATTTCGCGGTCATCCTGTTCCCGCATTCGAAACCTATATTTGAATCAGTGCGGCGTCTAGCACAAGGTAGCAGATCAACGATTGGCGTTAGAAACGCCAACAATATCGTTTCAACGTTTTCAATGCTTCCGATTGGCTCAAACGAATAGTTTATAAACGGAGATCGGATTTTTGTTTTAGATCATGCTGAGCCATCGTGCTCAGTAGTAGCCCTGAAGGCAGGCAGTTTGCTCGATTACAAGTGAACTTTGTCCACGAATAACACTAATCTCACGAATCATAAGTATTCGTGAGATTATTGTTATTCGTGGACACATTTTTCTGCACATATGCAGAGACATGAGAGCTCGACGACGCCTATCTGCAAAACGGGAATGGGTAAGTCATCGCCCCGGAAACGGCGAGCCGATCTTTGCCGCGAAAATCACGTAACTTACGAATGTTACGAAAAAAAACGCGACAAGCCGAAGCCTGCCGCGTTTATTTGTCAACCCAACCTAAAGCTCCGATCCCTCAGAGCTCTCTACTTTTCTACTCGTCTTCTGCATCGGGTCTCTCGCGAAGCCCAAATGTAAGAAAGTGATAACCGGTGTCATCGCTCGTCGCGAACGAGCCTGATGGCATGAAGTACTTTTTCATCTCTTCGAAATCTGGCAGAGGGTTTTCGTCCATGCGGTTTTTGATTCCGGCGACGTACTTATTTTCGGCTGCTCCGCTTTCGAGCAGTCCTTGCAAGCTGTCACCCTTGGCCAATTCGAACATGAATCGCATTGAGTCTTCTGGGTCGTTGTAGCTCATCATGCAAGGCATGTCCGTCTTTAACAACCGCGTCATTTTGTTCGCGACGGCTTTGTAAGTCGGATCATCAACGAGGGCAGGTGATTCGCCTTGATGAACATCGATACAATGCTCCATAAATTTTCTGCTTTGGAATGAAATCAAGAATGAATCACCGACGATCGCGAAACAAGGTTCAGGAACATTGACATCGATGTCTGGCTGACCACGCTCAATTCTTCTTTCACGTTGCCGCTCCATACGTTCCTGTGTACGAGTTGGATCAGTTGCCCAGATTTGGATACCTTTGTAATCGGTGGACACCAAACGATCTTCGTTGTCTTCAGCCGCTTCATTTCCACCCTCTGTGTTAATCGCATTGACGATTAACTCAAGTGATTCTTCGATTTCGGCGCCGTGGTTTTCTTTGATACCAAGTGCCAACATGGGAACCTGACTGTTGAACCGAACCGGCTTTTCCAACATCTGCAAGAAAGTCAAACGTCCAGAGAGATGCTTGATTACATCTTCCTTCAAGTCGAAACCTACCATCTCGTTGATGTTGTTCTCAATCCAATTGTCGACAACTGGCGGATCATCCGTGGCGGTTCCCATGTACAAGTCAACCAACTTCGTGATTTCTGCGAGCATCTTTTCGATGTCCCAGCTTGTTGTTGCATACACGATTGTGTCCGCGGGCAACCAGGGCTCAGGTTGGTAATTCGTCGGCTTGAGCGCGACCATTTCGAACAAACCCTTTTGCGGACTCGCCAACAAGAGATGGGCGTGGTAGACGTACTCAAACTCTTCTTCGGACAGAATCATGCTTCCACCAAATCCGAGCAAGCCATCCAGTCCCAGTACGGGAAGGAAGTTGATCGCGGCTTGGGCGCCAAAGTTTCCACGTGTTGCACTTTTCGCGAATGCAATTGGATCGACAAAGAAGCGCCCCTCAGGTTTAAGGTCAGTGGTTCCTTTGCAACGATTCATGATCGTGACAAATTTTCGATTGGTGGATAGCGGACGA
>CAYMFZ010000571.1:0-2526 GCA_964389585.1 uncultured Pirellulaceae bacterium
GCTCTTACCCGCAGTGCAACAAGTTCGCGAAGCCGCTCGCCGCGTGTCTTGTGGAAACAACCTTCGGCAGATGGGAATTGCAACTCTCAACTACGAATCGGCCCACCAAAAATTTCCGTCAAGCTGGAAAGTTGCCGGCGACCTTTCGATCGGCAACGTGACCGGCTGGTCTGCCCAAGCTCAGATTCTTCCGTTTCTTGAGCAAGGTAACTTGTTCAAAGAGATTGATTTCAACCAAAGCTACAACGCTCAACCGCTAATTAAGATTGGCGGCGTTACTCAGCGAATTCAATCAGCCCGAATTCCGACTTATCTGTGTGCGAGCGAAGTTCAGGACAGATTGCGATTGAAAAATGGCGAGCCATACCACTACCCACTTAACTACGGCGCGAATGCGGGAACTTGGTTTGTGTTTTCACCTCAATCTTTGGAAGTCGGTTCTGGAACGCTGGTTCCAAATAAAAAGCTTCCAATGTCTTGGATCTCAGACGGGACCAGCAACACACTATTCTTTGGCGAAGTCAAAGCGTACACACCCTATTTTCGAAACGCGGGCATGACGGGTGAATTGGCAATGCCCAACGATCCTTCACTGGTTGCGTCGATGGGTGGAGATTTCAAGTCATCGACTGGCCACACCGAATGGGTTGACGGGCGTGCTCACCAAACTAGTTTTACCGCCACATTCACACCAAATACGGTTGTGCCATTTGTTGATGGTGGCAATGAATACGATGTTGACTGGACCAACCAGCAAGAGGGAAATTCGTTGACCGCGGGAACTTATGCGGCGGTAACTTCACGTAGTTTCCATCCATCAGGCGTCAACACCGCTCGAGCCGATGGTTCAGTTCACTTTGAAACGAATTCTATTGATCGCGGAGTCTGGCAGGCTCTAGCGACGCGCGATGGTCGCGAAGTGTTCAACGAGTAAGGCAGGCACAACGCTAAATCATTCGACTTGCTTAGGCCATTCGCTTAGCCATTCGCTTAGGCCATTCGCTTAGGCCATTCGCTTAGGCCATTCGTTTAGGCCATTCGTTTAGGCCATTCACATAACAAACGCTTTTCAAAAGTGAGCCGAAGGCCGTAAGGCCTCGGGCCAGGACAACCAGCAGAACAAACCAAACGTTCGGCTGCCCCAAGCCTAACGGTTCGCCAAAGCTGAACTGACGGGTGTCACGTTTTACGCTTGCGTAAGCATGCTCACGACGAGCGTGAGGCATGGCACCCATGCGTCTTATGCTGAGACGCAAAAATTTTGGGTTAATATTCATATTCAGACCCATTATTGATTTGTACGGTCAAATCAGGTCTGGGGAACCAAAATCGGCAACGACTCACTTGTTTCGGATTACCTCTTAGAGCCAATCGGACTTCCAGGTGGCGTGTCTAGCGATTTCGGAGTTGGTAATTCCGTGTACGGTCGTTCCAGAAATCGCTTGATTCGCTCCTTCATTAAATAATTGAACTCCACATCTCTATCGCCGTCCTCGCCAGGTAGATTCACGACCATTTGAAGTCCCGCCAACGCGGCGGCTCGAACTTCAACGTCGGCACTTCGATTGTCAACAAGTGCCAACAAATGTTCGACGACTGATTCTCTAACTACCCGCGCAACTTGAGCATGTTCGGCTTCTGTTTTTTCAATCCAAGTCTTTCCTACCAAACGACGTATTAAATTGACTGGTGCTATGTCAGGATTGCCATTCGATTGCCGTGCGAAACGGGCGAGTCTTTGATGCTGTAAAAGTTCATTGAGGGTTAAATCCGTGGCAACACGAGCCGCCGCAAGAGGATCAAAAATTCGCCCCGTCTGTTTCGGCAAAATCTCGCTGTCGCGGATCGACGAGTAGGGTCGCGGACTAATCGACTTCAACAACTCAACATCCAACATGAGTTCCTTGGGATGGATCGTTTCGATTAACGCTTCGACTGCCGCAATCTGTACCGCAGTCGAAACCGGTTCGTTGGGCGTTGAGTTCTTGTCCGCATAACCGTACGCGTAGAGATTTCCGCCAATCAGCTTCCCAACGGCTTGCAATTGAAAACGGTGATGCAAATAAAGAGGTGTCAAATACTGGGCGATGTCAGCCGTCGTCGTTTCCGCCGGAAGCTGCGTTGGCGAGAATTTTTCGAGCGCGATTCGCCTCACCTTCATCAAATGGGCCAACTCTTCAAGCGGATCAGTTCCGTTGTCCCAAAGGTTGGCCAACGGATGAGCAGCACCAGCCGGTCGAGCATCGGAGTCAGAAAGAAAAATCATTTCTCTATCAGCAGCATCGCGCAGAATCTCATCAAGCCCTTTTGTTTCCGCAACGGCATCCGCAAACTGAGTGTAAGCGTATTTGACAGAGACTTTGTCCCACTCACCAATGCCAACAGCGTACGCATCGGAAAAATCTAGCTGACCTTGGTCGTCGATTTTAATTCGCGGCGCAGGGTAATCCATGACGGATGCTCGATCACCGTAAGTACTTGCGGCAAAGTTGTGAACAAAGCCGATTGTGTGGCCGACTTCGTGTG
>CAYMFZ010000571.1:2536-3992 GCA_964389585.1 uncultured Pirellulaceae bacterium
CAAGTGACACCTCTAACGGATTCGCACTTTCCGCGACACCTGACATACCGGCCAAACTAATCGCTTCTACGCCGCCAATTCCACAACACGAGCAGCGAACATTCGCGGGTGCGCGACCGGAGTCATTTCCCAATGAATGCACCAAAAGCTGATCTTGGCGCACCCGCAGTGAACCCAACGAAACATGGCCCTTGATAATCTCGCCAGTCCGCGGATCGATGACGCTTCCTCCATAACTCCAACCTCGAGTACTCCGATGAACCCATTGAATTACGTTGTAACGAACATCCATTGGATCGGCGTCAGCAGGAAGCAGCTTAACTTCAAACGCATTTTTAAAACCGGCTGATTCGAACGCCTGATTCCACCAACTCGCGCCCTCTACAAGTGCTTCCTGAATCTGTTTTGGTGCACCCGCATCAACGTAGTAGACAATTGGTTCGACTGGTTCAGAAATTTCCGCCGTTGGGTCTTTCTTGATTAATCGATGCCGCGTGATCCAGCGATATTCAAGTGGTTTATCCAACGGCGAGGCGTAGTCCGCAAACGTAATCGAAATGCATGGACTTCGGACATCATATTTTCGCGGTTGGTAGTCGCCGTTTGGCAACTTCACAAACGAATGATGCTGCCGAAGCGTTAACGACTGCGCCGTGGGAGTCGTCTGCCGCACGTATCGCCCCGGGTTCTTTGACTTGAATGTCAGCGTCGCTTCCAACTCGGTGTTATCAGGAAACGCTTTGCAACGATCAAGAAAAACAGCAGAACGTTTTAGATCAAGCGAAAAATCGCCTTGGTCGGAAGATTTGAGAGTCCCTGTGACACCATGGGCATCACTCATCAGCAAGCTTGTCACATCGACCAAGAGCCTTTCGTCAGTCTCCGCAGCGACCTCGCCGCCCCATATTACCGACTGCGCGAAAGACTCTTCAACCGCTCGCTTCTCCAACTCATTTTCGGTGATAGCACGAAAGCGAAGATTTCGTTGAACCATCAGAACCTTGGGGCCAACCCGTGTGAACCTGACAACTTTCTGACCGCCCAATTGGCCACGATCGAGCCCGACTGGGTTGGATCCTAGACCGGTCGCCAAGCCATGAACGTACAAGAATTCCTCGTCGACGTTGGCAATTTCCAAATAGACTTTGCCCTTTTTCTTGTCCCAATAAAAATCAAAATAGCCTTCGTGTCGATTCATCTTTTCCGTGAAGGCTTCAATCGATTGAACCGCTACTTTCGACTCTGCATTCAACGGCGAGTGCTTGGTCAAAAGGAGCAAGAAAGCTACGAAAGTCAAAATGAGTGAAAGTCGTTTCATTGAAAATCTTCACTAAAGAATGGTGCCGCAAGTTTTGTAAGCAAGATGCGACGATAGTATAAGCCAAATCTCCTTCTAAGAGCCTATCCCAAAACCAAGATATTCGATCAACAGTGAGCCGAAGGCGCTAGCCTCGGG
>CAYMFZ010000572.1:0-749 GCA_964389585.1 uncultured Pirellulaceae bacterium
GTATTTGACATCCGTTCGTTCGATTGAGGAAAGACTGGCCAAGCAAGATGATTCGAAAGGCCGGATTGGGCCGATTGACTATACCGTTCCTGAAGAAATCCCCACCAATCGTGGCGAGTACATTCGCATGATGGGCGATCTAATGGTCTTGGCTTTTCAAACGGACCAAACACGAGTCGCGTCTTTGATGGTTGGGCCAGAACGTTGGGAGACACCGCAACTTTATGATGGTGTCTTCGACAAGCCGGTTAATCATCATGTGATGACGCATGATACTGCTCAGGATGAACGAGTTGCCAAGATCGATCAATTTCATGTTGAGCAGTATGCGTATTTGATTAATCGACTTAAAACGATGCGTGAAGGCGATGGAAGTTTGCTTGATAGTTGCAGTTTTGTTCTTGGTTCTGGGCTTGGCAACGGAGCTCGCCATTCTTACGAGCAGTTGCCTGTGATCATCGCAGGATCGGGGAATGGATCTTTCGAAACGGGGCGACATCTGGCCGCCAAAAAGGGAACAAGGCTTGCCAATCTGTGGATGAGTATGGCAAACGTTATGGGCGTTGAGCTGGACGAATTTGCGGACAGCACTGGTCAGCTAACAGGGTTCACCAGCTAATGGATTGACCCTGTCGCGTTCGATTCGCTCAAGCGAAAATTCCCTTCACGACTCGCGCAGGTTCAACACCGGTCAGTTTCACGTCCCATCCTTGAAACTTGACCGAAAACCTTGAGTGATCAATTCCCAG
>CAYMFZ010000572.1:759-1316 GCA_964389585.1 uncultured Pirellulaceae bacterium
ATCGTTGCATGCAAATCACGAACGTGAACGACGTCTTTGACCGCGTGGTAGCCGAACTCGTCCGTCTCGCCGTACGATGCACCTTGCTTGATGCCGCCGCCCGCCATCCACATGGAAAAGCCTTTGATGTGATGGTCGCGTCCAGCACCGCCTTTGCCTTGAAACATTGGCGTGCGACCAAACTCACCACCCCAGACAATCAAAGTGTCCTCTAGCATTCCTCGCTGTTTCAGATCCGTCATCAACGCCCAAGTCGCTCGGTCGGTATGCTGGCAACAGACGTTCATGTACTTGACCAAACCACCGTGGTGATCCCAGCCTCGATGATAAAGTTGGATAAATCGAACGCCTCGTTCTGCCAAACGCCGAGCAAGCAAACAATTTGAGGCAAAAGTTCCATCGCCAGGCTTAGCACCGTACATGTCAAGCACATGTTGGGGTTCGTTCTTGATATCCATCAGATCCGGAACGGACGCCTGCATCTTGAACGCAAGTTCATAAGCTTTGATTCGCGTGTCAATCTCGGGGTTGCGAACTTTCGCGTTTCTGATTTCATC
>CAYMFZ010000572.1:1326-3970 GCA_964389585.1 uncultured Pirellulaceae bacterium
CGTCAATTAGTTTTCGTTGTTGTGTACGCGAGATACCACCTGGGTTTCGAACGTAGTGAACTGGATCACCAGCAGAATTAAATTCAACGCCTTGAAACTGACTGGGCAGAAAACCGGCGGACCATTGACGCGAAGCAATCGGTTGTGGATCACGACCACCGATGCTCGACATCACGACGAAGCCCGGAAGATTCTCGCTTTCGGAACCAAGTCCGTAATTAATCCAAGAACCCATCGACGGCCGACCGCTGATAGCCGTTCCGGTATTCATAAAAGTGTGCGCGGGATCGTGATTGATCTGCTCGGTGACCATCGATTTGACCACACAAATGTCGTCCGCCAATTTCGATTGGAAAGGAAGAAAGTTGCTGAAGTGAAGTCCACTCTTGCCGTAACGCTTGAATTTGGTGAGTGGCCCCTGCGCCATCAGTTCCTTGCCTTGAAGCTGTGCGATTGGCTGGCCTTGGGTAAACGATTTCGGCATCGGCTTGCCGTCAAGCTTCTCAAGCTCGGGTTTGTAGTCGAACGTCTCAAGGTGCGAAGGGCCCCCAGCCATGCAAAGGAAAATGACGCGCTTGATTTTGGCTTTGTGATGAGGCAATCCAAGATCGTTAGGACCAGAAACATTCGAATCGGCGTTGAAATTCAGCGGACCAACTGAAGCCCCGCCCATCGCGTCTTGAGCCATCAAGCTGGAAAGCGCCGCCATGCCGAACCCTACGCCAGATTTGGCGAGGAAAGTTCTTCGATTCAACGAATTCGAAATTCGTGAAGTCGTCCCGATTTGAGATTTGTTGTTCATAATCGAATTCAGTTTCGGGTTACCGTCTCATTCAAATTCAAGATCCCACGCGCAACCGTGGTCCAAGCGGCAAGCTCTTTACTGTCGAATTTTGAATTGGATTCTGCTTGGCCGATTGAAAGTAGGTTCGTCGCGGAGGCTTTGTCCGATTCAAAATCGTTGAAGCTCGTGTCGTACAATTTTTTCAGGATTTCCGTCTCCTGAAGACTAGGTTCTCGTGAGAGTGCAATCTTGTAGGCAAGTTTTAAGCGGGAATCGAAGGTAGTACCGTTAGACTCGTCCATGATCCGCGCCGCGAACATTCTCGCAGATTCGACAAAGATTGGATCGTTCAACAACGCCAACGCGGCAGACGGCGTGTTGGATTTTGGGCGTTGGGCAGTGCATTCTTCACGAGAGGGCGCATCAAAGGCCTTGAGTGATGGGTGGAGAAACATTCGCTGCCAATGGATGTAAACACCACGACGCCATTGGTTTTCATCAGAGTCCTGTTTGTATTTTCGTTTGGGAAAATTCAAATGTTGGTAGTAATTGACGGGCTGCGCTGGTTTTACGCTGCGACCGCCAACTTGATCCAATTCAAGAATTCCGCCAATCGAAAGCGCGTTGTCACGAATGAGTTCGGCGGGTAAACGGTTTCGTGACTGGTGCGAGAACATTTGGTTGTAGGGATCAGATTTTCGAATCGTTTCGGATTCCAACGACGCTTGTTGATATGTCTTACTTGTCACGATCAATCGAATGAGATGCTTGACATTCCAATCGTTTTCCACAAATTCGATCGCCAGGTTGTCAAGTAATTCCGGGAACGCGGGCGCCTCGCCTTGGCCGCCAAAATCATCCAAAGATCGAGAGACGCCGACACCCATCATTTGATACCAAAACCGATTGGCAAACACGCGAGCTGTAAGTAGTCCATTGCCCGATTCTGAGGAGTCAGTCAACCAATTCGCGAGGTCAAGACGGTTCGCACGGGGCTGGTCTGATTTGATTTTTCCCAAGAACTGTGGAATCGCGGGTTCGACAATTTCTCCGGTCGTATCCATCCAGTTGCCGCGTGCAAGAACGCGCGTCGTTCGAGGCTGAGCAAGCGTTTTCGTAATCATCGTCCAATCACCTTTTGACTCGATTGAAGCTCGCTTTTTTCTCATCAGGTTGAGTTCTTTTTCGAGGTCGGCAATTTTTTGCTTCAAGTCGTTGGCCGTTGGAACTTCGGTTTCACCTGTGTCGGTTGGTCCTTGTGCTTTGGCAGATTGGGCTTTTGGTTTCGAAGCGGCTTGCTTCGCCGTGTTTAGTTGTTTTGCAAGCGAAGAAATTGCTGCATTAATTTTATCGAGCTGTTTGCCGTTGACTTCGTCGATTACCAAAATTTCAGGAGGCCTTTTGGTTGGCGTTGTATTTGTACCAACTTTGAAATGTTTTTCGTCGTCGACGTCAGCGAAAAATGCGGCAAGCGAATAAAAATCTTTGGCAGTATAAGGATCGTACTTGTGGTCATGGCACTGCGCACATCCAACAGTGGCTCCCATCCACACAAGCGAAACGTTGCGGACTCGGTCGGCAGCATAGATCGCCGAATATTCAGCCGGTTGGAGTCCGCCTTCGTGCGTGGTCTGCAACAGCCGGTTGTAACCCGAAGCGACTTTTTGAGATCGCGTTGGACTTGTCAGCAAATCACCCGCCAATTGTTCGCGGGTAAACTGATCGAATGGCATGTTGTCATTGAATGCATCGATGACCCAATCTCGATAAGGCGAGATGTTGTGCGGTTGATCGCCGTGGTAGCCAACGGTGTCGGCATATCGAACGAGGTCAAGCCAATAGATTGCCATTCGCTCGCCG
>CAYMFZ010000573.1:0-3946 GCA_964389585.1 uncultured Pirellulaceae bacterium
GTTCGGATCAAGATATTTAAGTCCGCCGATCCGTCGAAACCGAGATAGCCAAGCGAGCCACAATAAGCGCCCCGCGCCGTCGGCTCAAGTTCCGCAATAATCTCCATCGCACGGACTTTCGGAGCGCCCGTAATAGAACCGCCGGGGAAAATGGATTCGATAAGATCGACGAGCGATTTGTCAGATTTGAGTTTCGCTTGGACGGATGAGACCAAGTGCATGACCGACTGATACTCTTCGAGTTCGCAAAATTGCGCCACTGAAACGGAGTCGTCTTCACATACGATCGACAAATCGTTTCGCATCAAGTCGACGATCATCGTGTTCTCGGCGCGGTCTTTGACGCTCGAAAGCAATTGCTCTCTCGCTTGAATGTCGACCATCGGCCGTCCCGTTCGTTTACGTGTTCCTTTAATCGGACGGGTCTCGACGATTCGATCACGTACCGAACACAATCGTTCCGGCGAAGCACTGATGATTTGCGCGTTGCATTTACTGATCTTGCTGAGATCAAAATAACCGGCGAATGGAGCTGGATTGCAATTTCTGAGTCGTCGATAAAGTTCGACCGAGTCAGTGTCGGCGGGGAACAAGAGACGTTGGGCTAAGTTAATTTGAAAGACATCACCGGCGTAGATGTATTCGATGCACTTCTTTACGGCGGCGATGTAGTCGGCCTCAGAAAAGTTGCTTGAGAGTCCTTTTAGTCTTTCCAAATCGAAGCTGGTCGCAAGTTCGCCTGTTGGAAGCTTTTTTTGTACTTCGTTTCCTGCACTTGTTTCGGCAGCAGGAGGACCCGGTTCAGCGTTTAAACAACTTTCAAAAAATTCGATGCGCTCCGTCGCGCGAACGTGTCTGGATTTAGAATCGGTTTCAGGAAACCCTTGCGAAATGATCCAGGCTTCATCGGATGCGTGATCCCACGCGATCACCGTATCGTATGCCCCAACGACCATCGCAGGAATTTGAAACTCGTTTTGTTGAGCGGCCGGGATCCGGTCAAGCGATTGATTTAGGTCGTAGCTGAACAGTCCAGCGACTCCGCCCTGCATCGGAGGGAGGCCCGCGATTGTACTAGATTGTAAATTCGCGAGAAGACTTCGAATTCGTTCCATTGGAGCCGTCTGACCTACTGGAACTTCGATCGTTTCAAATGGGTCGGCCATCAAGAAAGAGTATCGTCCCAACGGTTGAGCGGACCGAGTGGATTCGGCAGAAATGACGCGCATCGAACTATCGAACAGCAAACAGCCGGGCAAGTGTTGAAGCCTTCGCAAAGCAGTTTCAACGGAGGGCGCAGTCATCAACGGCTTGACCAAAGGGTCGAACAGTTGGGAAGTTGAGTTTTCGGAACGCAGGCGAGTCACCCAAACATTAATGACTTGATTGACCGAAAAGGCAATAGGAGCAATTTTTGAACGGGTGTTTGTCTATTTTTGCTTTGGAATCTGGATAGGCAGATTGCTCGTTTTTATGCAGGAGGTGCCGACAACACGATCACTTTTTTCGTTTCTTCAGCCGGTGTCGATCTATTTCGTCGACGGTTAGAAAACCCCAGTCAAGTGCTTCGTCTTGCGTGTACTGCTTTCCCAACTGGTTGGCAATCATCGCCTTGCACATTTCAAAACCCAGATAAAACGCATGGGAAGGGTCGACGTTTTTCGGATTGGACTCCATTAGCTGATCAAAGACCTCAAATGGATCGGTATCGTGAAAATGTTGCTTCGTACCCAGTAAGTGAACTTCACCTCCTTCAATCATCAAGCGATAGTTGTGGTCTTTGATTTGAGACGCGAGTTTTTTGATCTCATCTCGACCAAACTCAACAGGTTTTGCGTCACGAAGAATTACTAAGGCTTCGCTCAAATGTTTCGGTGGAACTTGCTGAGTAACTGAGTAGTGAACGAGTCGCCGCGCGAGATCGCATTCTCGCACACTTGATTTTGCCCAATTGATGACTTGGGTCGTCAAGACACTTCGAATGGAAAGCTCCTGACAAATCGCCAATAGCAAAACATTGACGCCAGCCGAATCAACGTCGGTCAATTCAGTGATGTTGCCGATCCCCATCATCATTTCGGCTTCGGGCCAACGCTCTCGGGCTCGCATATAGCGTCGCAAACTCGGGGTAAATCCCAGCCCAATCGGTTCGAGAATGGGGTCGATTCGAAGTTGGACTTTATTGGTGGCCAAGAATTCGATCGTTTCTTCCATCGAATCGATATCACGAATGTCGTCCGGAATCACAACCACTTCGCATCCCCAATCGACGGCATACTCGCGATTGGTTGAGTTGACCGATAGGACGAGTTCTGCACCCGCGGCAACAGCGGGCGCGATTTCTTTGGGATTCAAGCTATCCACTGAAACGCGATGTCCCTCGGCTTTCAAAGCCCGAACACATTCGGCAACTCCCGACCATGTTGAGTTGGGTTCGCAACCAACGTCGATTAAGTTTGCTCCGTCGCCGGTCATGGACCGAGCTTGGGCGAGTATGTCTTTGAGTTGCATCCGCGGCGCGTGATTAATCTCCGCGATGATTTCAATGTCCCAGTTGCCATAGTCCGCTAGGTTGGTTGCTTGTCCAAAAAACTCTGGCAGTCGACGAAGATCTTTGGGGCCGACTTCGATTGGAAGAGTCGTTTGGTTCTTAAGCGAACTAAGGTCGCCATCGCAATATCCTGGCAGCAAAATCTTTGTCGCTTGTTCGGGAGCATCGAGACGCGCGGCAATCCATTGTGGCGTCATGAGTGCGGCGACTGTGATTGGTAAGACTTGGATCGAAAAAAGAAAATCAGCTTCGGTTGCCAGTTTTTCAACCTGTCTTCGTAGCGCCGATTCCGCGAGTCGACCTGTTATGAAATGAATGTGCTCTGTCGGCATGGATGGATTCGGCGTTGACCAAAATTGGTTGGTCTTTGTTTGATTGGGCGAAGGTGATCATTCAAGGCGCGATATTCAGCGCTTTGTCTCAATTAAGTGATAGTTTAACGGTAATTCATGCCATCGCTGCGGTTTAATTCTTGTCGGACCTTAAGTGGTTGCTTATTTTGGAGTCTGTTCCGCCTCGCCCTCCACGATTATACGACTTTTCAAAACCGTTCCTTTTGCACAAGACCTACCAATGAAAGCTCTTCGCTACGCAAAAAGACTAGTCGGTTTCGATTCCACAAGTCATTTGTCAAACCGCTTAATCAGCAAGTATCTCGAGATGAAGCTGACGAAGCACGGTTTCGTTGTGGAGAAAATCGAATACGTCGACCAGAATAATGTTCGCAAGATCAACTTGGTTGCCAAAAAAGGTGGTGGCCACGGCGGACTCGCCTATTTCGGTCACTCGGATGTCGTTCCGGCGACGAAATGGTTTACCGAAAAATTCGGACCGTTTGAACCCGCCATCGCGCGCGAACGACTTTACGGTCGTGGTAGTTGCGACATGAAGGGCTCGATCGCGTGCATGTTAACCGCGGCGCAGTCGTTTGCCTGGGATGACTTAAAGCAGCCGCTTTATTTTGTTGTTACTGCTGACGAAGAAACCGGATTCCACGGAGCAAGATGCGTCGTTGAAGAGAGCAAGCTCTATCGTGAAATGGTCGCGAGCGCAACCAAAGCGATCATTGGTGAACCAACGTCGCTGGAAGTTGTACACGCTCATAAGGGGTCGGTTGAAATCACGGCCTCGGCTCGCGGCAAAGCTGGTCACTCAAGTGGGCGTGCAGGCGTCAATGCAAACCTCGCGATGATTCCGTTTCTGACAAAGATCAAAGAGCTTTACGACGAAACAGAAAACGATGTCAAATGGCAGAACGATATGTTCGACCCGCCCACGTTGACTTGGAATATTAGCATCAAAGATGATTCGGCCTCGCTCAATGTTACGGCAGGAAAAAGTTCTTGTCAAATCTATTTGCGACCGATGCCAGGAATTGATGTTGAACCTTTAATC
>CAYMFZ010000574.1:0-3945 GCA_964389585.1 uncultured Pirellulaceae bacterium
CTCGCCACGGTCTATTAACGGAGGACGTCCTGTGGCCAAAAAGAAGAAGAAGGCAATTAAGAAGAAAAAAGCTGGCAAGAAGAAAAAAGCTGTAAAGAAGAAGAAGGCAGCTAAGAAGAAGCCAGCTAAGAAGAAGAAAAAGGCAGCTAAGAAGAAAAAAGCTGGCAAAAAGAAAAAGGCTGTAAAGAAGAAGAAAGCAGCTAAGAAGAAAAAGAAAGCCACTAAGAAGAAGAAAAAGGCTACCAAGAAGAAAAAAGGCAAGGCCAAGCGTAAGAAGTAACTTGGTTTGAGTTTCGACTCAAATTTAGCTTCTTTGCTTGCTTTGATGTAACAACGAGAAAGGGCCGCTTACTTTAAGCAGGCCCTACTTTTTTGCGCTGATATATCGCACCTTCAAAAACAGTGCGGGAGCTTTCACTATCCAAGCACCGGAAGCTGCGTTTGGATTGGAGTGCTGGCAGCTTTTTCAGCCAATGTTTTAACGAGGTTGTAGGCGATCTTTTCCAAGTACGGTGCGACATTCTCGTCGTCAAAATTCGCACTCATTTCGCCGGCATCGCCCCGCTCGCGCAATTGGATGTTAATAGGAATGTCGCCAAGGTAAGGGATGTTGTCTTCTTGGGCGTATTGCTTGGCGCCACCTTTTCCAAAAATGTCATACTCTTTGCCGTTGTCTGGGCAAACAAAACTGCTCATGTTTTCGACCAAGCCAATCACTGGAATTTTGACTTTGCGAAACATGCCGACAGCTTTGACGGCGTCGATCAAAGCAACTTCTTGTGGCGTGCAAACAATTACAGTTCCTGTGAGTGGCAACAGTTGCGAGAGACTCAAAGCGATGTCACCAGTTCCGGGCGGCATGTCGATGATCAAGTAATCGAGGTCGCCCCAGTTCGTGTCACGCACGAAAGTGGTAACGGCTGAATGTAGCATTGGGCCGCGCCAGATGACGGCTTCTCCGGGCGGAACCATAAAGCCGATACTCATCAGCGGAATTCCGTCGAAGTTCAAAGGCTGGATTTTGTTTTCAACTTTTTCGACGGCACCTTTGACTCCCGTGAGATGTGGAATGCTGGGACCGTAAACATCAGCATCCAAAATTCCTGTTTTGCACCCGGCTCGTTTGAGTGCAATCGCGAGGCTAGTGGCCGCTGTGCTTTTACCTACTCCACCCTTCCCTGCTGCAACTGCAATGACGGCTTTAGCAGTCAGTCCCACTTGGCCGAGCGGCTGCGCGGGTCTTTCGTGTTCGACAATTTCGACGGTGATTTCTTCCGCTGCTTTCAAATTCGATTTCAAGTGATTGGAAACTGTCTCTTTGAAATCTGCTTTCAACGGCGCGGCGAAAGATGTGAGCCCAACCTTGACAGCGATTTTGTTTCCCTGCACGACGACTTCATTGATTTGCTTTTTCAGGTTCCGTCCCGTTTCCGGATCCTTGATTTCGCCCAGTAGCGTTTTCACTTGAGCTTCGAGTTCGTTCGTCTTGTTTTCGTCTGACATAATGTTTGGATAGATATTGAGCTTGATTGAAATTTCAGTCTACGATTCTACGCTTGTCGGTCGGATGCGGCAGTGGGCCAAGGCAAATCCGCCCAAACTTGCGTCTCAATCGTTTGAGACTTCACGGTTGCTGAGGATTGGTGCTTGCGAACCGCCCGAACCAACGCGGGGACTTCAAGGAATCCACAAAAAGTGGCGGAAAATCCGGCTGCATTCAGAAGCGGTTTATAGAAGGCAATTCTTGAATCTCCGACCGCAAGCAGTCTAAGTTGAACAGAGTTGTTAAATAGACAATCCAGTTTGCGACAGATACCGGGTAGTTCGTCAGGTGAAAATTCCACAATCGCGATCGCTCCCAAGCTGGAAGAAGATTCGCGAATCAGGGATTCGACGTCGAGAACCCAAGACAGATTATCGGCACCAAAGTTCCGTCGAATAGCGGAGCACCATGATTCTGACTTGCCGAGGACGAAGATGGTTTGTTTTTCTTTCATCATGAGTCCAGTTCTTCAAAAACGGACGGGTCGAGTTGGTCGCTATTTCCGTCTTTGGCCTCGGAGGCATCCAACTCAAAGTGTTGAAGTCGCCTTAACAGTTTGGGTCTGCTGATGCCCAGTAGTTTTGCTGCTTTGGTTTTGTTGTCTTTCGCTTGTTTTATCGCGCGTGCAATCAGCTCTTTTTCGACTTGCCCCAGGAATTGCTCCAAGTTTATTTCGGTTTCGACTCGGGTTCCGATTCGCAGTGCCGACATCGCGTTCCGAAATTCATCTGGAAGATCACTCGTTTCAATTTGGCTAGAACTACAAGTTTGGGCAGCAAGTTGAATCGTGCGATTAAGCTCATCAATATTTTCAGGCCAATTGTATTCAGCGAACTGCTGCATGACGTCGATTGAAAAACCGGAAAGCTGTCGTTCTCGGCGATGATTGTCACGCTCCAATAAGGCTTGCGCCAGAAAGGGAATGTCTTCCAATCGTTGAGCAAGGGTTGGTAGTTCAATTGTTGACGGGCTCATGTAATAGGCCAGTTCGGTTGCGTAAGCTTTTTGATTTGCAAGCTCGATCAGGTTTTGGCTACTCGTTGCGATTATCTGCAGCCGAAAATTCGGAAGCTGAACAAAACCCAGTAACTCATTTTGAGCGGCTTCGCCAAGTTGATCGACATCCAGCAATAGCAGCCAGTCGTTATTCGAAGCCGGAGTTCGAGTTGACACGATGTCTTTGATGTTTTGCTGAATCAGTTTTTGATCCGCAATCGAACAGTGAATCGAAATAAGTTCCGTCTCATTGTTCTTGTCACGCGCGGCGTGGATCGTTCGCGCCAAATGCTCTTTTCCTGTTCCCGGGGGGCCGTGGATCAGCAAGTCAGAATTGTGGGCGATTGCTGTTTCAACTTGGCGTCGAATTCGATTGGCGAATGGGCTCGATCCAACGAGGCTTTCCATTGAGTGGGCTTGGTCGATTGATGTTCTGATTTCAGCCAACGCGACGTGCATTTGGTTCCGGTCTTCATTCTTAGAAGCTTTCTCCTGCTCGACTGGAGGCGAGTGATGTGTCTTGCTTTCGCAAACGACCAAAACGCCAATTGAATTTTGGTCGGCATCCGACAGTGGCGTCATCGACGCGAGCCGCCAAGTCTTCTCGCCTTGATCGTTGGTCGCGAAAACGACGGAGCGGACCCAGTCGATGTCTTTCCCTTTTTCCGTCAATCTTGGATCAGGAGTTAGTACTTGAATTTTCGAAAGCAGCTTGGTTTCAGTTGCAGAATCGGTGCTGGTGAAAACGCAGCTCGCCAATTTCAATTCATCGACTTCCACGCCAACCCAATTCGCACACGCTTGATTAGCGTAGGAAATTTGATTGTCAGGGCTGACGAGATAGACGGGAGAGCTAGTCTTATCGAATACTCTGTTGAGAATTCGTGTCGAAGTTTTTGACTTTGCCATAAAGCGTTGTTTCTTTTTAGCGTTTCGATGAAATTGCTGGCTGATAAAAAGAAGCCTATTTCAATCTAATTCAATTGTGTTTCGTCGTTTGAAATCAGGTTTGGAACGTAAGGTTTTTCCAAAATTTAATTCCGATTCACCACGCCAGAAGCCATCTGCGGGGCAAAATGAATGAACTACGGAAAACGGGTTGAGGTTGGTATATTTGAAGCTTACAAGTTGCACAGACGAAGTGCTTGTGTTTTGTCCTCACCTCGACCTAAGTGAGTCAAGCGGAATGACGCGCGAACCGATTCTTTCGAATACACCGGAGCCGGAAGACGACGATCCTAACTTGCGGCCAACCAAGATGTCAGAAATGATTGGCCAGCGAGAGGTGATTGAGCGTTTACAGATTGCGATTCAAGCAGCCAAGCAGCGCGACGAAGTTTTGGGGCATGTTTTGTTCGATGGTCCGCCCGGTTTGGGCAAGACGACATTCGCGCACTGCATTCCTT
>CAYMFZ010000575.1:0-3945 GCA_964389585.1 uncultured Pirellulaceae bacterium
GACCATACTCTTTTTTATCAACGTTGCGGACGACCAAGGTATCATGCGGAGGGCTTGATTCCAGTTTTCCAACCGACTCGATGAGTTTTACGCCCCGGCGAATTACCGGAGGACGTGTTGGGCGTCGAAACTGTCGAATGTCACTGAGAAATTTGGGGCGTTCTGTTTTGCGGTTTGCCAGCCAAGCGATTGCACTTTTGATCGAATTGTCGTTTGGGCTGAGTTTTAGGATCTTCTTGAAATCACGGGCTGCTTTGTCCCATCTTTCTGAGTGGACGTTGGCGATGGCACGCGCGTATCTCGCAGCGATTGTGAATTTCGCATCGCTTCGCATTAGATCAATGACAACCGAAAAGTCGGATGTTGCGGGCGCGAGTCGTCCCATTTGAAAAAATGTTTTTCCACGTGCAAAAACGATTTCGGCCAGTTCACGCGGCTTAGTAAACCGGTGAATCCCCTTCGTCAGCCAGATCAGAGAATACTCGTGTCGATCCTGCAAAACCAAAACAGCGGCCCGACCCGAATAAGCTTTCGCCAGTTTGTCATTGTGCGTTAAAGCCAATTCAAAATCTTCAAGCGCCGGGCCAAGCTGATTAGCCTTCAGATACGCATTGCCGCGCTGAACGAGCAACTCAACTTGGTTTGGCATCAGCTCAAGCGAATGGGTGAAGTCGCTGATCGCTCGGACGTAACTTTGTGCTTGAACATGCGTTGCGCCTCGGCGGCGATAGGTCATCGGATCGGAAGGATCTTGCAAAATCGCTCTGTCATAGGACTCGATGACCTTGGCGATCTCACCTGATTTTTGATGAAGCTCGGCAAGCAAAATGTGGTAACGCGGATGGTGCGAGGCCGCCTTGATCGCCTTAACGATATCGGAACGGGCTTCGGTCAGTTTGCCTGTCGCAGCACGCGAGATCGCGCGGCAGTATCGTGCCGAATGATTGGATTCATCCTTTCGGATCACGCGGGTAAAATCTTCAATCGCGGAAGCATGCTTTTTTCGTTTAGCCAAAGCCTGCCCGCGTCGAATAAGCGTTTCGACGTCATCGGGTTCATTGTTCAAGACAACGGTGTAATCCCGAATTGCTTCGGACTCTTTGGCGAGGAATTGATAAGCGAGCCCGCGTTGCCGAAAGGTATCTGGTTTGTCGTTGCCGCGTTGAATTTCTCGATCAAAATGCACGATTGCGCGTTCGGCGGCTGGTTGGCCAAGCTTCAAATACTGCTGGGCTGCCGAAGGGCGAATTGCGATGGCTTGTTGTAAACCCAAAATCGCATCGGACCATTTTTCCATTCGCGAACAAGCGGCGGCTTTCCAGATCCAACTGCCAGAATGGTTGGGACGCAGCTTAGATGATTTTTTGAAATCCTTTAGTGCTTTTTCAAATTCTTCCATCTCGTAGTAGGCGACGCCTCGATGGTAAAGGTACTGAGCCTTTTCATGATCAATTGGAGCAAGTTCAATGCTGCGGCTGTATTCTTCGATTGAACGCGAGTAGTCACAGAGTTTCTGGTAGATTTCGGCGAGGACAGCGAAAGCTTCGGGTTGTTGGTTGTCGAGTCTCACGGCTGTTTCGCAGGCAGTGAGCGCTTGATCAAGCTGTTCCTCTTTAAGGTGGACCCTCGCTCTGATTAAGTAGGCATCAAAATTTGTCTTGTCGGTTTGAATGGCTTCTTCCAAGTCGACATGAGCCAAGTTGTAGCGCCCTGTCGCCAAGTACATTTCCGCCCGACGAGTCAGTGCTTTTCCATCTTCGGGGTAAAATCGCAAGAATCGTTTGTAGTCCGCGATCGCAAGTGAGTAATTCTTGATCGCACGATAACAATCACCCCGTACCAGTGTTGCCAAATGCTGATCCGAGTTGGCCTCCAAGACGCTCGTCAATCCTTCGATAGCCTGCACATGGTCACCCAGTTGGCTTCGAAGCCAACAACAATCGACAAGCCGTTTTGAATCGCCGTTTGCAAGTTCGAACAAACGGTCGAGATCTCGTTGCGCTGACGAATATTTTTCTTCGCGGTGATTTAGTTGAGCGCGAATTTCCAAAGCTGATCTTTCGCAAGCCGCGTCACCATGCGTCGCAGTATTGCAAAGATCTCTAACTTCTTGGGCAGCAGGATCTACGCGTTTTAGCTTGGGAAATCGAAGTTTCGCCAGACCTACAGATGCCCAAGCATGATCAGGTTCAAGAGCGAGGGCATGGTTGAAATCTCGTTCTGCTTTGTTGTATTTGCCTGAGCGGAAATAGATCCAGCCTCGCTCAAAAAACAAGTCAGCCGTTTCGTTGCCGTTTTTGATTTGTTCACGATAGTATTCGCTTGCGGTTTCCGAGTAGGAATCCATCAAGCTCAAATACTGGTCCCGTTGGGCACCGGCTAACTCACAAGCTTTTTCCAGGTCATCAAACGTCTTGCGCCATTTGTTTTGTTCGCCACGCGCAGCCGCTCGCCAGGCGTAGGTTTGGGCTTCTTCCCAGTTTTGATTGATGGCTTGGGTGCAATCGTTTTCGGCTTTTACGAAATCAAGATTCTTTAAGTGAACATAGCCTCGGAGCGAGAAGCACTCGGCCAAGCGATCGGCCGGGATGTCGATAATCGCGCGGTTGAGAAAGTTGAGCGCGGATGTGTAGTTCTCTTGTTCGATGTAGTCCATGGCTCGCTGGATCTGCAAGTCAATTTCCAGCGGCGGCAAATCAGTGACGGTTGCCATTCCGTTGGTTTCACGGACCGCAGGCGGAACGTCTTCCGTGGATTTGTCTTCAGGTGGCGGTGGCGGAGCTGTTTTCGCGACCTGACGCACAATCACGACAGGCGGCTCGTTTTCGCGAGAGGGAACGGACTTGGGGGCTGACTTTTTTGATTCAGGATCGATGGTGATTGTTTTGGCAGTTCCTCGTTTTGACTTGGGCTTTGACGTTGCTGATTGAGGCGCAGACGTATTGATGATGCTCCATCCGCACTTTTCGCAAGAAACGGCGAAATCCGTGAGGCGCTGATGGCATTTAGGACACTGGCTAATCATTAATGTTTGCTCGGTCAATTCAGTAAATGAATCCCTTCGGTTGGGATTCCATCGTGGAGAAGGAAAGTCGTATCGCCTTCTAAAATTCAATCAAACGTAAAGTCTTTTTCGCGGAACGAGTCGTCCCCATTATCGACTTAGGGGGTATCAGCGTCAACTTTTTGGCGGGTTTTGGTCGCAAAAGTGACCTGAAATTGGCGGTAGAATAGGGGTAGTTTGCTGGTCAGCTCAATCAATCCGCATGAGCGACGGAAACGGGGCCAAAAGAACTGGAATTCGTCCAAAATAAGAAACCCAACGAGCCAACCCAGCGATTCATTTTCTAAACTAGATTTGCAGGGTTTTTAGTAACCTTTTCGACTGTGTCGGGTTCAAGTAGTAAGCCATAATGGCTTTAGATCCTCATGATGTTTTAAAAATGAAAACTCAAACCATGACCTTTTCAAATTCGAAAATCAGCTTTCATTTATTGCGATGGTTCAGTGGACTGTCACTGATATTGTTTATCAGCAACGTTGCTCCCGGCCAAGAATTTAATCTCGAGGGTTATCTTAAGAAAAAAGATACCAACCAAAACGGTCGCGTCGAACCTGAAGAGCTTTCAAACAACGCGCGGGGAATTCTTAAGAAGATGGGATTCGACGATAAGAAGTCAAATTCAATCAGCAGGATTGTTGCTAAAGCCAACCGAGACAAGAAGGCGATGGTCGCCAAGTCCAATTCATCGAAGAACGCGCGAACGCGAAAGACGGAAGGTTTCGGAGTTGAGAAATCTGCAACAGAGGGAGTGTCGCGATTTGGTGGAACTGCGGATGCAAAAAGTTCAACAGCCCGCGGAAAGTCTGGGACAAGTTTTAGCGCCAGTGTGCTTGAGCGTGTCGAGTCAACTTTAAAGCGATACGATAGAAACAAGAACGGCT
>CAYMFZ010000576.1:0-3939 GCA_964389585.1 uncultured Pirellulaceae bacterium
ACGCCTTTGAATTCCCGACTGGCTGATAACCCCGATTCGCCCGCCGTAATACGGCAAAGTCCATTCAACCGATTTTAAGTGGGTCCACTTTTTGGGTCACTCTTGCCGAAAATTACCAAGCCAAACGAGTCGTTGAACTAATAGTTTCGCGGAAATAACGTTGCCTTGGTCGTCAAACAAGGAAACTTCTGGCAGAAGTTACTCGCCGACTTTGCAATTCATGTGATTTCGCCTGTTGAATCATTGGGGGCTTCTATGCGACAATAGATGTGAGCAGGTGATCAAGATTTTTGACGAAAACAAAGTCCAATCTGGACTGGAAATAAACGATGTCTCAAACGCGGACGATTGTGACTAGACGAGAAAAACGAAACATCCCCGAAGGCACATGGATCCAGTGTCCCGGATGCAAACAACCGATCTTCAACAAGGAAGCTGAGAAGAAGCTTCGTGTCTGCCCGTCATGTGACCACCACATGTACGTCTCGGCGAAACTTCGCATTGAGCAAGTGCTTGATGAAGGCACGTTTGAAGAGTGGGATGGGAACCTGCTGGCTGGCGACCCGTTGGAATTTACCGACAGTCGGGCTTACAAAGATCGTCTCGTCTCAGAGAGAAAAAAGACGGGCCTTTCCGATGCCGCGATCACTGGCAGCGGAATGATTCGCGCTCGCCGAGTTGCCATCGGCATCACCGACTCGCAATTCATCATGGGCAGCATGGGTTCGGTGGTTGGTGAACGGCTGACTCGGCTGGTGGAAAAAGCGACCGAGCAAAACCTGCCGCTTATTATCATTAGTGGCTCAGGTGGTGGAGCCAGAATGCACGAAGGAATTTTGTCGCTAATGCAAATGGCGAAAGTGTCCGCCGCGTTGGCTCGTTACGACGAAGCCGGTGGCTTGTTCATTTCTGTTTTGACCAATCCGACGATGGGTGGCGTGGCAGCAAGCTTTGCCTCGCTGGGCGACGTGGTTTTCGCTGAACCCAAAGCCTTGATTGGATTCGCTGGACCGCGAACAATCAAAGCGACCATTCGGATCGAATTGCCCGAGGGATTCCAAACCAGCGAGTTCTTGCTGGAGCATGGATTCGTTGACCGGATCGTTCATCGTGAAAAACTAAAATCCGAAATCGCTCGGACCATTGACTATTGTGGAAAATGATTCGCACCAACACATTTGTTCCATTCGGCAATAGGCAAAGCGACTGACTCTCATGGGCATCCTGGATAAATTCTTCGGCAAAGGCAAAAAAGCCTCCAACGAAAAGCTTGACGTGTCAGCCCGCTTTCGGCTTGATCGGCATGCGTTCTCGGGAACGATGTCCAAGTTCCATGTGGCTCAAGAGATCGGCACCAAAAAGCTCTATGGGATCAAGTTTCTCGACGAAGAGAAAACGGCCTACTTCAATGCTCGCTTCAAAGGCCTGAACAAGCCGCACGAAGGCGAGATCGCGCTTCAAATCAAGCATCCGATGATCGTTGAGACTTACGAGTATGGGCTCACGACGACCAACCAAGAGTACATCATGATGGAGTACATCGAGGGTCCCGGCCTCGATGCAGCCATTCGCCAACGTGACGCAAGCATTTTTCCTGATCGGTTAAAACTGATTCGCGAAATGGCCGAGTCAATTCAGTCCGTACACGATCACGGATTCATTCACCGCGACATCTGCCCGAGGAACTTTATTTGTTACAAAGATTTCTCTTGGCTCAAGATGATTGACTTTGGTCTCACCGTTCCCAATGAGGCGCCGTACCGAATGCCGGGCAATCGCACGGGAACGCCGCAGTACATGGCGCCCGAGATCGTTCGTCGTCGAGAAACCGCACCTACGCTCGATGTGTTCGCATTTGGGGTGACCGTTTATCGCTTTCTTACGTTTGAGCATCCGTGGCGTTCGACGGATTTCACGGGCAAGGCTGCTTTGGCGCACGATACGTCTGACGTGACCCCCATTCAGGAACACAGGCCTAATCTAAACAAGAAACTCGCGGCCGCGATTCATAAATGCTTACTCGTAGACCCAACGAAACGAATGCAAAGTTGCAAGAAGTTTCTTTCGGCGATTCGGGGAGTGGAACAAGAAGACGGTTAAGCTAATACCGATGAACGGCAGCGTTAGCTTTATCGTACCACTTTAGCAGAGCGTTTTTCTCAAGATCGAAACCAAAGACCGGTTTCGCTGAGTCTTGTGACATAGAGAATCTTTGAGCAATTCATAGATCAACTCTTTCACACGTTGAGATTTCGGAGAAATCAACGACTCTGATCGATAGTCGTTGATCACTCCGTGGTCAAAACGCTTTCTACCCAACCTGGCTCAAGGGCTAACTGCGTTTCTTTTTGCCAACTCGCAACAAGAACTTATCTTTCACCGCGACCAGACAAAACTCTTGACGGTTGAATGCCAACTGGCGCGACTTGATGACTTGGAAGCCCAAACCCTTCGTCCGTTCAATCAGCTTTCCAATTCCCGAAACCATTTTCCAGTCAGACAACTTCAAAGTCAGAATCAAACCCTTGATGTCAACGGCTTCGTGTTCGACGATCTCCGCGATGTTGTCAATCGTGTAGTTGGGATCCATATTCAAATCGGCCAGCAGCCAACGGACTTCGCGAAAGTCCCGCTTTTTGACTTCGTTGCCCCGACGCCGAATGTGTGTGAAATTCTCATGTTCCATGACACCGGGTTCCATTTCAGCAGGATCGACTCCGATTACCTGGGCACCCATCTCAAGCAATAACTGACAAGCGCCACCGGGAGCACTTCCGATCTCGGCACAAACGTCTCCTAGAGCGATTGTGATTCCTGACCATTTCAACGCTTCTTTAAGTTTGAAATAGGCTCGACTGTAGGTCTCGATATTCGTGTCAAAATTTGGCACACCACCCGGCCACCGTCCAGCAACCGTATTCGCGAAATGATATCCGTACCACCACTCGGTTGGCTCAACCATCACGACATCAAAGACAAGCTCATCTGGCTTGGTTTCGCGATTGGCAACGAGTTCATTTTTCTTCCCAATTTCGGTTTCAGAAAACAGATTGCCCACTTCACGCGAAAGCACTGACACTCCCGGCTCAAAACCGTTGCGGCCGGGGATCACTGGATCACGTTGCCAGACATGCACGTGTTTCGCTTCATTAAATTTGGCTTGGTTAGCAATCTCGTTGACCAACCCACTCGCTTCTTCGCCACTACATTTTCCCAGCGACCATCCGTAAGTCCTTGCTAAAGTCGATTTCAAAGTGAATCTCTCAGGCAATCCATTTTCGGAATCGACTTTGAACGTGATGAATCCGGGTCGAGAAAATGCCAGTTTCAAGTTGGCATGATTGCTCATGATCTCCAGCTTGGTCGCGGCCTCGGCACCGTTTTGGCAAATCACGAAGATGAAAGCCGCTGAAGTAGCTCCAGCCTGAGCCTCTGAACCTGGAGATTCTGCCAGCGGAGGAGCGGGCGAGTTTTCTTCGTTTGACATCTTTTTCTTTGCGAATTGAGGGAAACCAAGCCGAGATGCTATCACTTTTTGCAAACGAGGCGAACGTGGGCTGTTGTTTTAGGCATGGCATATTTAGGCAGAGCATGAGCTGCGCCGGTTTTTATTGGTATACGCTGCGATGCTATTGCCCGGTGCCTTACGGCAGACGGCTCACAACGATATTGGCCTGCGAAGGCCGACGGTTAACACCGATTTGGCATGCGAAGGACCTAAGCTAACACCAATTTGGCGTGCGATGGACTAGGACACACCTATTTTGCGTGCGCACTTTCGTGAGCCGAGACGCGTAAGCGGCCGGGCGCCATTCAATGCGATCCCTCGATTAGACGATCCAGCGATTAGTGATCCCCCATGGCTCTTACCGCTCTGACGGCTCAAACCCAAATTTTCACTTGTGCATCCAACTTTGGGAATCGGCGTCTGATTGATAT
>CAYMFZ010000577.1:0-2503 GCA_964389585.1 uncultured Pirellulaceae bacterium
CTGAGACCCAGAAATGCAATAGCGGCTCCGCAGGGGCGCACGTTCGACCTTCGTCGTTACGAGCATCCACCGCCAACGTGACGGGATTCACGTGACTTGCAAAATTCAGATTCTGGGTCTCAATCAAGAGATGTCCGCGACGGCGTACGGGTTACCGACTTCGGACATTCCTAAACATCGGCAGCGGTTCGTTAGTCGTTAGAACAAAAGTAAGCGTTAGAGCCAGAAAAACACGAATCTTTTAACACCGTTTGGCAGTTTGGATAACTAAATCTGACTCTGCGGCTGACAGCATTTCACCATTTGGCGGCATCAATCGCCCAACCGTCAAAGTTTGATATTGACGTTATTGCTCGACGGATCCAATCGGCCGGAGTCTCGTATTCCTTGACACTCCGATGACCCAACTCTACCTTGAACCATCGCTGAGCTTAAAAGGCTTGAAAACCTTTGCCATTTGATTGCTTCGACTACCGAGGATTCTATGAGTTACGACATCCAAACCGAGAGACCACGCCGCAACAAAGCAGGTGGTGGAATGTTCTTTTTGATCATTTTGGCCGTCGGAGCCTATTTGATTTTTTCCAACCTCGGCAGGGCTCCTCAACCTCGAGAAGGCACAGGCGTGCTCGAAAGAGACAATGGGATGGAAGTCGAATCGGATTTCGATCGGCAGGCTCGGGCGGAGCAGGAAGAATTCGAGCGCAAGCGCGACGAGATTCTTGGTGATGACGAATCCGTTGCGGGCAAGCAGATGCCTTCAACGGGTAAAACGGGAGCGGCCAGTGGCTGGGATATGGAAGATGTCGCGACTCAGAAGAACGCCAGTTCTCCTGCGAAAATGCCAACCAACTCCAAGACCCAATCGAAAACCCGTAATGGCGATTGGCAAATGGAAGAAGTCGAAACCAAGAAAAAGAACGACAATCAGTTTCAGTTTTCGAATCAAAAATCCAATCCTCCCGCTAAACCAAAAAGCGATTGGGAAATAGAAGACGTCGACGCCAAGAAGAAAACCGAAAAAGGCGACTGGGCAATCGAAGAGACGAATACGGAAAAGAAGAAGAACTAAATGCGTGTTCCAATACCTTTGAGCCGTAGGCGCTAGCCTCGGGCCGGTATAACTAGCAAAATAAGCCTTCAGAATTCGCCGCCCGAGGCTAGCGCCTATGGCTCACAACCACTTGGGAATTTACGGCCACCATCGTTTTGGGATAGGCTGTAAGTGCTATCCAGGTGAGAAACCAGCGCAGCAAAAAAGCGTTCGTGAATCGAACGCTTTGTTTATCGCTGATGTCGTTTGCCACGATTGAGCCACGGCATGTTGCCTTGGCGATCATTCTCTAAATTGGCAGGCTCGTAGGCTCAAGTGCTTGTTGTTAACTCAATGCCCGACGAAAACGACACAACACGTGCCTAGCTCTTTGCGTAGGCTTTCTTCGGTGGAGAAACTTCGCCAAGCGAAGTGCCACTGACGCGAGCAAAACGCTCTTTGGTTCCGTCATCCAAGAAACGGTACCCAATACGTGTTGGCTTGTTCGTCTTTGGGCAAACGACCATCACTTTGGATGCGCGAATTGGAGTCTCTTTGTGAAGTCGGCCACCCTGGGGGTTTTTCTGGCTTGGCTTGACATGCTTAAAAGCCAAGTTCACACCTTCGACGACCAAAGTGCCGCTTTTGTGATCTACGGAAATCACTTTTCCAGTGACTGATTTATCTTTGCCGCTGATGACGATAACTGTGTCGCCGTTATGAATCTTCATTTTTCTCGCCATTTCTTCTGCTAAGGGAATCGAAGAGTTTCTGGCATTCGCTCGAAATTGTCAAGGCTTAACTTGCCCAAGCTGCTTAATGGCTTCCGCGACCTCGGACGCCAGATTTGGCTGGGGACCGGAGGAAAAGCTCCCGTGGACTTGATCGCATCCTGATTCCGTCACGATTTGAACCGCATTTTTCGAGCTGACCCGGCCGGCGGGTAAGATCCCGATTCGCCCGCCAGATTGGCGAACCAAGGCTGTAATAACCGAAAGCCCCTCGATCGCCGTCGGACATTGTCCGCTGGTCATAACTCGATTGACGCCCGCTTCGACCAAGACTTCGAGGCCGGCTTCCCAATTGGCAACGTCATCAAACGCCTTATGAAAAACGATTTCAGCGTCTCCGGCAAGCTCTCGAATCTGACGACAACGGTCCAGATCAACATTGCCATCCGTGGTCAAACATCCGAATGCGATTCCATCGACTCCATTCTCAAGCAACCACGCGGCGTCCGACTTAAGCGTTTCCCATTCGTCATCGGAATAGACAAACCCTCCTGCTCTTGGCCTGGCCATCGCAATGACTGGAATTCGAATCTCACCTAGAACCCGTTTGACCAATCCGGCTGAAGGAGTCAAACCATCCAACTCAAGAGCTGTGTTTAACTCAATTCGATCCGCGCCCGCGCTTTGAGCGATCCGGGCAGCATCCAGCGACGCAACGCAGACCTCGAGAGTGATGCCA
>CAYMFZ010000577.1:2603-3932 GCA_964389585.1 uncultured Pirellulaceae bacterium
CTTCTTCTGGATTGCAATAGCTCAACGCCAGCAAAGCATAAGCCGTAACAAGATTTGGATCGCCTTCGAACCAGCGATCTGCTGGATTGGTCCATGAACCATCATTGCGTTGAACGCTCGCCAACTGCGCGGTTAAATCCGCTCGCCAATTGTGCGCGACATCTTTGCTGTCAATGATCTTATCTTCGCCTGAGGCATCGAGTGTTTTGGCGAACACATGGTAGTAATAGAACAAGCCTTGTTGGCCCATGCCTGGGTTGGTTGTCAGATCATAGTTGCGGCCAATCCAATCCATTGCCGCTTTGACGCGAACGTCATCTTTGTCGACACCCGCGTACAGAAAACTTTTAAGTCCTGCGTAAGTCATCGAAGCATAACTCCGAAGTCCGCCTTCGGGAGTTTCGCCTGCTTTGGATTCGCCTTCACCTACGGCAGTGTAAATGAAACCGCCGCGATCCTCTTCTGAAACGTTGCTGGCCCACGTCGCGGTGTTGCTGGGCGTGGAAAGATTCTGGCAGCGAGCCATGAACAAAGCGGCCTTTTGAAAGGTTTCGCTTTCTGGATCCTCATCAACAGCTCTTAACGCATCCATGAAGTAGGAAGTGTTCGACGCATCTGGCCGTTTGTGGGAACCATAACCCTGTCCGCCATAAAACGTACTGTCCAGCGTATAGTTTTCGCCTTCATCCCACTGAATGCCTTTGAGAAACGCGATCGCTTTTTGAATCGTCTCGTCATACTTGCCGTCTTTGTTTGCAAGATCAAAACACATTAGCGAAACACTGGTCTCGTAGTTTCGCAACGCACTTCCTTCAGCGTAGATGCCGCCGTCGGCTTTTATTTGAGTCTCAAGAAACTTCAAGGACTTTTGAATTCGCGGATCAGCAACTGGAATTCGATGCTCGATCAAGGCGCTTGTGCAAAGCGCCGTCACGGCAGGACTTAGTTGCTTACTAAACGAGCCATCAATGGCTTGTCCTTTTTTCAGCAAGTAGTCAACGCCAGATTGAGTCGCACTCTTGTAAAGAACCTGCGTTCGTTGCTTGGGCGAAAGCTCGTCTTGCTTTTGTGGCTTGGCAACTGGCTCTTGTTTGATTGGCTCTTGAAACGAAGCCTGAGTTATTTGCGTGTTGTCTACCGATGGATTCAAACCGGCCGTCGCATCGGAATCAAGCGTTATCGATTCGCCGTTATCATCAGCCGAAGAACAACCAACGGAACATGCCAAGAGCGAGACCAAGAACAAACAGGACAATCGATGAAACATTTCCCACTCCAATGGATGTTGTCAAAATCAAAAAGGCTCAAATGAACCAATCACTGCATTAC
>CAYMFZ010000578.1:0-3920 GCA_964389585.1 uncultured Pirellulaceae bacterium
TTTATCCGGTACGGGGTGGTATTTATCCCGAAGCCGTCGTTGACTGGAGTCAGTTCGCCGGCGTGCTGGGCGAGACGATCACGCGACTCGCGCCCTCGGGCAAGGCGAGAATCGCTGGCAAAGTCTACGACGTGATCTCAAAGGGCCAGATGGTCAGTAAAGGCGAAGCGATTGTTGTGGTCGAGGCGATCGGAAACCGAATCGTCGTCGCAACAAAAGACGAATAAGGCGTCTCAAAAGATGGTGAAGGTGCTTGTGTGCCTACCCATTTTCTCGCGGTCCCGAGTGAATCAAGATGTTTCTCGGCTGATACAAAAAGCCTACGAAACGAAAATCGCACTTGGTTTCAGACTGATCTAGAATGGGTTTCAATTGTCCAGTCGAGTTTCTTGCTGTCGTTTTCGCTGAAAGTTTCTTAATGAGTATTCGAGTTCTTTTTGTTGCCGTTTGGCTCGTCTCTTTTTCTTTCGTTGCTCATGCTCAGGATTCGGATGCCAACGAACAGGTTGAGCGGGAATCGAAATCGGTAGAAATTTTTCCAACTGATCGAGTCCTTCGCGTAGAGATTACGGTGGATGAGGAAGATTGGAACACGATTCGAGTTCAACGGCGTGACATGAAAAAAGAGTTCGCGCCCGAGCGTCGGTTTGGTCCAATCGAAGGACCTTATACGTATGTTCCCGCCAAGTTCGTAATCGACGGTGTTGAGTTTCCCAAAGTTAACATTCGCAAAAAGGGATTACTTGGTTCGCAGGATCCCAATCGGCCTTCGTTAAAAATAAAACTAGATGCGTACGACAAAGACGCCGAGATTGGCGGACTTTCGCTTCTGACGTTGAACAACAATCGTCAAGACACAACGCTGATGAGCCAATTCATGGGCTACGCATTTTTTAACAAAGTCGGTTCGCCCGCGCCGCGCTGCTCCTACGCTCAAGTCGTCGTAAACGGCAAGAACCTTGGTGTTTATTCTCATGTCGAATCGGCGAAAAAGCCGCTGGTTGAGCGCGGGTTCGGTAACTCCAATGGCGTCTTGTTTGAGGGGACCGGCGTCGATTTCGATCCGGGCTGGGAGAAAGGGCTTGATCGAAAATTTGGAAATAAGAAGAAGGGGCACGCGAAACTCAAGGAGCTCATTGCGTCGCTTGAACGTCCCGATGGAATTCCAATTTTAAAAGCTGCATCGGCTGGCCAAGCTTTGGTTCCGACTGATGGCAACTTGGGACTTGATTGGATCAACCTTGACTTTGATGATTCGACTTGGGTCGAAGGCAGTGGAGGCGCTGGCTACGAAGCCAACGCAGGATACGCGAATGCCATCGGCAGTTCATTTAACTTTCGACAGCAGATGCACAACGGATCGACCTCAGTGTATCTTCGCTTCCCTTTTCAAATTGACGATCTCAAACAGCTTGATGCTGGCGAACTTTCACTCTTAATGAAATACGACGATGGTTTTGTCGCTTACTTGAATGGAAAGAAAGTTGCGTCCGCAAACGTACATGATGAAGTGGACTGGGATTCAACAGCCAGAACTGCGCAAGGCGATGAAACTGGGATGAGCTTTCAGGCATTCGACTTGTCCGAGCACAAAGGTAAGTTTCAAGTCGGCAAGAACGTCTTGGCCATTCACGGTTTGAACGCGAGTTCATCGAGTTCCGATGCGTTGTTCGCGCCAAAGATCGAAGTCAATGATTCCAAGATCGGAGAAAACATTGGAGACGTCGTCGAACTAGATTCCTTCTACAAGTTTTGGGCGACCGAAAGCCTGCTCGGTTTTTGGGATGGCTATACCGGAAACCGAAATAACTATTTTGTCTACCTAAATCCAGAAACAGATTTGGCTCATTTCATGCCTTGGGGTGGTGACTGCATGTTTGAAAAGAACGGATATTTTGACCGGCAAGGTTTGTTGCCCGTCAGCGTAAAACTCAAAGGGCGAATCAACCGCACGCTGTATCAATCGAAGTCTGGTCGTGAACGATATCGAAAGACTTTGATCTCTTTGTTGGAGAATGAATGGGACGAAGAGGCGTTGTTGGCGGAAGTCGACCGAATTGAGGAGATGGTTCGGCCGTTCATTTCTGACTCTCAGAAACGGACCTTTCATCCTGAGCGAACTCGGCGATTTATTCGTCAGCGGCGTACTGATGTGCTGGACGAAATCAAAGACGGAATGCCTGATTGGCCGCGTGAGAATAGACGAGCGGCCAAACGCAACCGATGAATTAGCTGTTGAAAATGATGTTCAGCAGCAAGGTTGTGCTTGAATTGTGGACTAGCGTTTGATCACGGAGTGATCAGCGACAATCGATAGGCAGGCTAAAACCGTCCCAACAGTCCTTGGAAGTCACTATTCAGGCGGTCACGACGACGAAGGTGACGGTAAGAAATCGAGTCCTTGCTGCGCCGCCATCAAAATTTTCGAGACTAAAGTCATATTATCGGCGCTATCAAAAGTCGATTTTGACTGCCGCTGCCGCTTCCTTCGTCTTATTGGCCGCGTCGATTTGTTGCATCGTTCTCGCAATCACAGCAGCTCAAGTAAATCAAAAACTGTCTGCCGCCAATTATTCGTTGACAAACAATATCAGTGAACTAGAAAGCGCGAAATCGAAAATTCGAGCCGCTGCGACGAAGCAGCAATACGATTCTGCCATTTCAATTGCGATGATCAAGTTTGAAAATGAGTTTCATGATGAGTTAACAAGTTTCGCTGAAGAAGCTTTTGAAAATCGGCATCATCCAGATCCTGAGTTTCCAACTTTGATCGAGATGGTTGAAATGACCGAGGGAATGGAATCTGTCTTGGCTACGTTTGGTTTGTGTTTTGATTACGATCAATCTCGACTTTTGGAGATTCCGCATAAAGATCTATTGAGCGATTCTCTCGGAAGGATCGACGAACAACTTGCACAGGAAAAAGAATTCCTCAATCGCGTTTTTGAAGATCTACCGACGGAGAAGCACAATAGAATTGCGACGATTGGAGATTTCAATGGCAGCGAGCATGAGCATTCAGAGGAATGTTTGGCAATTTCCAAACGCGCAAATCAAGAAATCGTGAAATGGCGACCAAGATTTTATCGACATCTTGTCGAGCAATACCGAAGATCATTTGGCGAAAAAAACTCGCGAGTTGCCGAAGCGTTGAATATGCTTGCTGCAAGTTTGATGGCAATCAATGATTTCAATGAAGCAGAAGCTCGACTTCGTGAAGCTGCCGCAATCGCCGATGAGAAAAATTCTGAAATAACGCGGCAACTGATGATTCTACTTCGAAAATCGAAAAAGCAATCTGCAAAATCGAAATAGAACTGCTGGTTGCCAGTCACAGTTCAATTAAGAATCCATCCGGGCCCGTAACCAAGCTTTTGAATAGGCCCAATAGCGTTCAGCCGTGGCGGTCGAAATGTCAAGCTGTTCGGCGGCCTGCTTGTTGGTCAGCCCTGCAAAAAATCTCAGGCTGACCAAGTCAGCTTTTACTGGATCATGCGCTCGCAACAGTTCCAGGGCCTCATCGAGCGCCAATAGCTCTTCGTCATTGTCACTGATTAAGTCGTCATCGCGAATTTCAAATTGTTGATTGTCACCACCCCGCTTAATTCGCTTTCTCGTTCTCGCGGCGTCAACAAGGATTCTACGCATGGCCTGGGCAGCCGCTGAGAAAAAGTGAGTTCGACTCTTCCATTCTGGAGCTGCTTGGTTGCCAATTAGCTTGAGCCAAACTTCGTGAACCAAGGCGGTCGACTGAAGCGTCTGTCGTGATTCGAGCTTCATTTGTCCGCCAGCAAGCCGACGAAGTTCGTCGTAAACCAGCGAGAATAGATCGTTGGCCGCCGTCCGATCACCGCTGGCAGCAGCTTGCATCAATAGCGTCAATGCAATTCGAGATGATGACATAAGCTAGTCAATTAGAC
>CAYMFZ010000579.1:0-3415 GCA_964389585.1 uncultured Pirellulaceae bacterium
TAGAGCTTGTCGCCGCTTCGACCGCCTCGAAGGACGTCGTTGCCGTCGTTGCCCGCCATCGTCGGCTGCACCGAACACGAATTTGGGAGGCGGGAATCCGGTTTGGTGAGTTCGGATTGGCCAACGTTGGTCGTACATGTTTAACATGGGATCAACGCGAACAAGATCCATATTGGCTTCGTAATAAGCCTCGATCGTGCCAACGTCTCGCCAGTAGGATTGGCTCTTTCGATTTTCGTCTTGAAACGGAAACGCACAAACCCGCGATGAATCAATAATCGAGGGAATGATGTTCTTGCCGAAGTCATGCGAACTGCCGGGCGTGTTGGCGTCTTTTAAAAGTTGCTCAAACAGAAATCGCGCGGTGAAAACGTAGATTCCCATGCTCGCCAAGTATTCATCGCTGTTGCCTGGGATGCTTTTGGGATCAGCCGGTTTTTCTTCGAAGCCCACGATGCGGTTTTCGTGATTGACTTCCATGACGCCAAACGATTTGGCTGATTCGCGATCAACCGAAAGTGCTGCGACGGTCAGGTCCGCGTTGTTGGATTGGTGATGCTCGATCATGGACCGATAATTCATCTTGTAGATGTGGTCGCCGGCCAAAATCAAAACGTACTCTGGCCGCTCTTTTTCCAGCGCGTAAATGTTTGGTAGACGGCGTCGGCGGTTCCTTGATACCACTGTTCGTCGATGCGTTGCTGAGGTGGCATTACATCGATGAACTCATCCAGCTCGGAACAAAAATACTGACGCCAGCCGGTGTTGATGTGCCGGTCGAGGCTCATTGCCTTGTATTGAGTAAGCAACAGAAGTTTGCGAAGTCCACTGTTGAGGCAGTTTGACAGAGCGAAATCGACGATCCGATAACCTCCGCCAAAGGGTACAGCGGGTTTGGCGCGGTCTCTGGTTAACGGCTCTAGCCTTGAACCTTTTCCACCAGCAAGAATGACCGCCATCACATTTTTCACTTGGCACACTCCATTGCGAAGCCCGCGATTGAGATGCAGTTTCGCATGTCAGTTCGTGTGCCTCATCTGTGTTGAACATCCGATCGGATTCTACACTTTTCAAAGAATTCGATGAAGACGAACATCATTTTCCAGCGAATGCGGACGATTTGCACGTTAATGATTGGAAATCGACAAGTTCGGTTTTGATTCTTTACCGAACAGGAAGTGGTCATCTCTTCAACACGCAACTAACAATATAAAATTGCGAAATCAATTCCTTAGTCAACCGGTCCGATCCTATGCTTGCCGAAGGCGAATTCATCGATACTTCTGTTCCTGGCTTGCAGCCGATTTCGTTTGTGATCCCGGCACATAATGAGGCCAAGTACATTGAGAAAACGATCAAAGCAATTTGGTCAGCCGTTGAAGAGTTGAAGCTGATTGCAGAAGTGATCGTCGTCAATGATGCTTCCACGGACGATACAGTTTCGATTGCGATTGCCAACGGTGCAAAAATAGTTGACGTCGAGCTTCGTAATATTGGTGCGGTTCGGAACGCAGGTGCGAAAGAGGCCGTGCATCCTTGGCTTGTATTTGTCGATGCGGATACGGTCTTACCCACAAAGACGCTTGGAGATTCTATTCAATCGCTTGCGAGTGGGGCAGTGGGCGGTGGCGCTCGCGTTGTGATTGACGAGACGCAGCCGTTGTTTTTCGTGAAGCGTCTAATGTACCTGGCCGTCGTCGTTGTCTGGCAAGTAATGGGGCGTTGGGCAGCCGGATGCTACATGTTTTGCCGCAAGGACGTCTTTGATTCGTTCGGTGGATTCGACGAAAAATTCTTTGCCGCAGAAGAGTTGTTTTTCAGTCGGCAAATCAAGTCGCGTGGGAAATTCAAACTGGTAACCAATCCGGTTGTTACTTCCGCGAGAAAACTCCATGGCTATTCGACTTGGGAGTTGGCCAGGTTTATATTTTTGCCAATTTTGAGTTTGCGTTCACTTTTTCAGTCCAGAACGGGACTGGAATTACTCTATGAAGATAGACGCTAGGGAATAGTGGTAGCACTTCGGTGTTTTCGAATTCAAGTAAAATATTGTTGACCCAAAGCAGGTTTCTTTCACGCTTGTACAAGTATCGGGGGTTGACGATTGATCGGATTGAAAGACAAAAACCAGCCCCTTTGAGTGGTTTTTGCCCTCGGCATCTTAAAAAAATCCCATTGTCTTGGTCGTTGGGGTGGAGAGGGTTGGCTAGCAGATTAGGGGGAAACCCTCAAGGCTGATCGTTGTGGCAGGGACTGTCGAATAGACAAATGGTTGTTTTTAGTTAAAATGGACTCCGCGTCCAGACTCAAGACATCTTATGCATAACATCGTTGGTAAAATGGGTTTTTCGAATCTCGCAATCCGCTTCCTCGTGTTGCTTTCGATCGCAGTTTTCACTGTTAGTAGCAACGCCGACGAAGTCATTATCGATAGCAAGGCCACCAGTAAGGTAAGCGTTGGTGATTTTGACTGTTCAAAATGCCCGACCGCCATCAACAACATTCTTGAGTTGTTCGATGGAATTGACAACGAAGTCACTGCTGGTCAGCTTTGGTCATTCTTTGACGCTCAAGGGGTTAGCTCGGTTGATCATTTGGTTTTGTGCTTGGATGTTCAACCAACCGATGACTCTGCTTTCGGAATCAACTCTGTTGAATTGAAAATTGAAGATCCTGCTCAAATGGGGTCGCTCCTAACGAACGTTAGTCTTGGCGACAACTCTTTGGTTTTACCTGGTTACGACATTACGGCGTTTAAGCCTGAGGCTAAACTTGAGATCGCACTTGGGTACGATTTCATGGAGCGTTTTTCAGCCAACAGCACGGAACTGATTTCATTGGATGTTTCTTCAGACGGTGCAAACGCCTCAACTATCGTTTCGGTTCAAGGCGAAAGCGGATTTTTCGCTCAAGGGTTTAACTTGTTCGCCCTCGGCATTTTTGCGATTTTCTGGGCGATTGTCTTTCTAGTGCTCAACCGGTTCACAAAGCCTCAGGTCGGCACAGGAGAAGTTCTTTCTCCCAATCCTGCAACAGCCAATCGTCAGGCTCTTTCTGCTTAAGATTTCTGTGCGTGTGCATTCATTGCTTAGCATTTGATTTGCGCTGCCGCATCGCTTCGTACACTAAAATCGAAGCAGTTACAGAGACGTTTAAGCTGTCCGCATTGCCAAGCATCGGAAGCTTCACGGGCGAGAACGAATCGCATTTCCATTGAGCATCGAGTCCATTGGCTTCGTTGCCTAACACGATCGCGACATTGCCGGTCAGGTCAGCGCCGTAGAAATCGGTCGCGTTATCAAGCATCGCCGTGTGTACGGTGAAGTCGTTGTCGGCTAACCACGTTTGAACGGCTTGGGACGAACTAGCTCCCAAGTTCATGCTGAAAACCGCCCCTCTCATTGCGCGAATAGAG
>CAYMFZ010000579.1:3425-3915 GCA_964389585.1 uncultured Pirellulaceae bacterium
ATCCGTTAGTGAGTCAACAAGCACTACAGCACACACCCCCGCTCCGTCCGCGGATCGAACGATCGCGCCTAGATTGCCCGGCTTTTCGATGGCTTGTAATACTAAAACCAGCGAAGCCTCGTTCGATAAGTCTTCAAGGCGCGTGCTGGGTCTCATTCCAGTTGCGATGACACCGTCAGTTCGATCGCCATATGCAAGCTTCGAATAAACATCCGGGGTCAGTCTGAAAATCTGCGACGAATCGGTTGCGTCTCTCGTCAAGTTCGCGATCATCGCGTCGTCTACTTCGGATGAAACAAAAATTTCATCGAGGGCAACTCTCGATTCGATCGCCCGTTCGACTTCGCGACTCCCAAACACGATCAATCGACCTTGCGTCTTTCTCCCCCGCGAACTGTGCAGGCGAAGTGCCTTTTTGATGCGCGGGTTTTGCAAACTGGAGATTGTCTCGATCAATTGAAAGCCGCGATAAACGAGTATCTAGAGGGTA
>CAYMFZ010000580.1:0-3884 GCA_964389585.1 uncultured Pirellulaceae bacterium
AAACGAGTCCGCTCATCGGCTTGGTAACTCTCGGCAAGAGTCACCCACTAATTCTTTATTCAACGCTGCAAATGTCTTCGAAAGCCACTTTGCAGTTCTCCTGCCGGTTGCGATACGAATTTCGCGTTGTGCTGGTCCGGTGATGGCGCTGCGTTTCTCACCGGCTACGAGCTGCAACCCCTATCGGGATAAACTACTGGACAACGATTGCACCAACTCAAACAAGCCGCCATTCGGCTTGGTAATTCAAACCAAGCGTCATGATCTTTTGCAAAAGCGCATCGTAGGTGATGCCAATGTTCTCCGCCGACTCTGAAAAGTCCTCACCAAACGAAAGATTGGGATTCGGATTGGCTTCGATTACAAACACCTCGCCATCCTCGCGTAGTCGAAGATCAATTCTTGCGTAACCACTGAGACTTAGCGCCTTGTAAACGCGTTTGCAAACGTTGTTGATCTTCTTTTCAATGTCTTTGGGAATTCCTTGGGCGCGAACGGTTTTGATGCCTAATTTTTTCTGATGTTCGATATCCCACTTCCCTCGCGACGTCGCAATTTGCGGGTGACCAGGACGCGCATTCTCAAAGATCATTTCCCAAATGGGGTAAACTTTTAGTTGGCGATTTCCAATCACGCCAACGTAAAGCTCTCGACCCTGAATAAAAGTCTCAACCAAGGCATCGGTGTTGAGCTCGGAATGAATGAAGTCGACACGCTCTTCCAACTGATCAAGCTCATGAACAATCGAAGCCTCTGTAATCCCAAGCGAAGCATCTTCCGAGGCTGATTTGACGAGCAAAGGAAAGTCGATGTCTTTGGGCAGCCGAGTCTTTTTTCCTCGTGCGACGACAAAAAAACCGGGTGATCGAATCTGGTGAAACGACAATATCTTTTTAGCCAACGGCTTGTCATGAGCAAGCAACAATCCGCGCGGGTTACAGCCCGTGTAATGCTGCTTCATGAGTTCGAGATAACTAACAACGTGGTGGTCATAAACCCCAACGCCATGAAACTCTTCTAACAAATTAAACCAGATATGAGGCTTAAAATCCTCGGTGGCGCGACGGAGATCCCCGAGATCGTCGTAGACCCCTAACGGAAGGACTTCATGTCCCATTTCCCGCAAAGTATTAACGACATCGAATTCCGTTTTCCATTCCAAAATCTCCTCTTCGGAATATCCGTCGAGTTTTTCTGGTGGCACTAGTGACTCATGCATCAACACAAGCACACGAAGCTTTTTCATTTCCCTGCTTTTTGTTACCGGTTACCTTCGATCAACTTCGCAAATCGCGCAGTCGACTCGAATCAGTTTGGATTATGAAACTACGAGATCACAGTGCCACACGTCGTGCGCCGTGCAAATAATTCATGGTGTGAACGGTCAGCATCAACAGTAAATTTTGTCGAAGCTCCGTCTCATTTCCAGAAACGCACAGTTTCATAATTCGGCAGCGATCAATCATTTCTCGCAAAACCTGATTGATATTATATCGATACTCCCCGGTCCATTGCGCGATGATGCGGCTCAATTCCGTACGATTTTTTTGAAGAAATGCCGCGGCAGATTTACTTCGGCGACTCTCGGGGGTTTGGGAAAACACTTTCTTAAGGTCATCATCAAAACCGCTGGGCATGTCGACGGCGTAATAAGCATGTCGTTCTGCGTAATGTTCTCGAAGCGTTTTGTTAATTCGCTTGGCAGGATCAACTTTTGCTCGCGACTTGACCTTGGCAGCGACACCAGAAATTTGGTGCATCAAGTCGTCTACCAATTGCACTTTCTTTAACGCCGCCCAGCCTTCGTAATCTTTTCGCCACCGAGAACGAGGTGTCAACCAAACGGCGAACGTCTCGGCGAAGTCTTCGGCTGGATGGCTTTGGGCGTACCACGGCTCCAAATGAAACACAAAGTTCTTACTGCGCGGTTTAGGTTTGTAGTATTCTGGGTAGGGATCTGAGTAATTGCCAAACATCGACTTGTAGGCTTTTTTCCGATGCAATCGAAAAGCCGTATCGATCGCATGTCCGGCTTCGTGGCGCATGATTCTCATGCACCAACTTTTTGTGCCGCCCTCGACCTCCAGCATTTGCTTTCGCTCAAGGCGCATCAAGCGAGGATGAGCCATGTAAAACGGAATCGCAATTCCAGGAATCCCATCAGGTGAAAACCAATCATCACTCAGCCAGCAATGTGGTTTGACACGAAGATTGTGTGCGCCTAACTCTTCGTACAGTTGATCACGCATATCGATCAACGGCGTGTCTTCGAGTTTCAGCCCAAGATCACAAATCCGAAGATCTAAAAGCTGTTCGTCTTTGAGTTTTGCCCAGGCGTATTGAGTCGGCTGTGATGATGACTTCTTAATGGACTTCTTGGGCGATTTCTTTTTTACTAATCGAGAACCGGAAGAAGGTTTTCTTCCAGCGCGTTTCGATTGAGATTTTTTTTGACGAGTCGCTGCAGACATCCTGGCTTGAGTCCAATCAAGAAGGAAAGCTCTAATCAAGAAGGAGGGCCTGAAAAATTGATCGGCTCGATCGCTTTTTCGAATTGCGATTTTAGAACGAAACAAACTTCTTTCAAACGCAATTCCTGATTTTGTCCCAACTATTTTTGCTCGTTGATTTTCAAAAGTTTTTTGAATCTCGGTGCCGAGGCAAGCGACTCGCAATTCCAGTATTCAAATTCGAAACTTGAATGCGTGGGTTTAGAGCTGTCTTCAACCGTGCGAGTTGTAGTCAGTCCCTGCGGCGAACAAATGGTCGTGAGCAAACGACTTACGACGATCGAACGAGTTGCTTGCGGCGTTGCAAACTTGGCATTTGAAACGGTTCCGCGTTTTCAACGAGAACGTAGCCCGATTTTGCTTGCTCCGTGGAATCGGTGAACCCACGCGAAGAAAACCGCTTTTTCCAACATTGAATCTATGTTCAGCAACTTGGTCCATTGGATTCAAAAAGGGTAGCCAGCAAATTAAACAAACACCGAAGTCTATTGTTCGATGCTTCTTTGCAGGGTAACTTTCCCCAACCAACCAAAAAAGCACTCGTCGACCACATGTCAACGAGTGCCCTTCGGAGAAAACACACACACCAGATAAGACTCTTGATCCAAGTGAATTTCACAATGGATTTTGTTTGATATTCAACAAGCTTTCACCTGTGAAAACTTGTTGATTCTTGCCAGTCGGAAACTAGTTTTCGACTGTCGGGCCTTCCATCGACGGATCGTAGCCATCGAGGAAGCTCGAAAGCGAACGGTTGCGGTAAGGCTGCTGAAGTTTACGAACCGCTTTTGATTCGATTTGCCGAACACGTTCTCGCGTAACCGAAAAGATTTTGCCGACTTCTTCAAGCGTATACGAATAGCCGTCTGCAAGGCCGTATCGCAATCGCAAGATCTCTCGCTCGCGATAGTTCAGGTGCTCCATCGCCTCTTCAATTCGCGACTTCAAAGCGGCCTGATGCGTTTCGTAAAGTGGATCATCGTCTCGGTGATCCTCAAGGAACTCACCAAAGTAACTATCGTCGTGGTCGCCCACGGGCTGATCCAGGGACAACGGCGTTCGAGCCATTTTCATGATCACGCGAGTGTCATCAAGCGACAATTTTGCCCGTTCTGCTGTTTCTTCTGGCGAAGGCTCACGCCCCAACTCTTGAACCAACTCACGCATCACGTTGCGGACTTTGCTCATCGTGTCGATCATGTGAACCGGCACGCGAATCGTGCGGCTTTGATCGGCAATCGCTCGCGTGATGGCTTGGCGAATCCACCAGGTCGCATAAGTTGAGAACTTGTATCCACGTTGATGTTCGAATTTGTCGACCGCTCGCATCAGGCCAGTGTTGCCTTCCTGGATCAGATCCAAAAAGCTCAAACC
>CAYMFZ010000581.1:0-3884 GCA_964389585.1 uncultured Pirellulaceae bacterium
TTGAGATTTGAGATTTGAGATTTGAGATTTGAGATTTGAGATTTGAGATTTGAGGTTTCAGATCACTAAACCTTCAACTTCCAACTGGCTTATTATTCAAGTAACTCTTAATCGCATCAGCAATTCCTAGCGGCGACGAATCTGCTAAATGCTCACCCATAAATTGATCAAACATTCCGCCAAAAGTGTCACTCTGCTCGGAACCGAACAAACCGCCTTCGCCTTGATCAAGCGTGTTTCGCATTTCTTTCAGCAACATCGATACGAAAACAGATTCAAATTCCTTTCCCATCTTTTCAGCTTCTTTGGCATTCAAAGACTTGAGTCGTTCCATTCGTTCGGCGAACCCGACGTCGGAAACTTGATTGGTGTTACTGCCAGCGACCGAGGCTGGAACTTGAACAGCAGAATAATTGGCAGCACCGGCTGCGGAAATTGAGTCCATTTTCATTCGCCTTATTGAATTACCAAAGTTGCTTGGAGAGCGCCCGACTGTTCGATCGTTTGAAAAACGCTGATCAAATCTTGTGGCGTCACTCCCAACGTATTGAGCGCTGTCGCCAGTTCTCCGACCGTCGTTTGCTGATTGATCAAGTTGTACCGTCCACCGGTTTCAGTCACGTTGATGCCCGTTCGAGGCACGACGACTGTTTGTCCCTGAGAAAGCGGGGCAGGCTGAGAAACGATTGGAGACTCGGTCGTCGCAACGATCAAATTGCCAACTGCAAACATGATTTTTGAAAGCCGTACATTCTGGCCCACAACGATCGTTCCCGACTTTTGATTGATGACAACTCGAGCAGGCGCATCGGGCGTCACACGCATGTCGTTAATCAACACGACGAAATCTATTTTTGATTGACGATAGGACTGAGGAAAAACGACGTTGACTGAGCCTTGGTCTAATGCTCGAGCATGACCAGGAAAAATTTTGTTGATCGCGGTCGCGATTCGGTAAGCCGTCGCGTAATCTTTGTTCCTCAACAGCAAACGAAAACTTGAATTGGGAAACGCGGCCCCTTGATCGATTGGAACCTCAAGAATGGCTTCAACTTTTGCGGCAACATCGTGATTTTTTGTGATCGCTGCGCCATCTCCGCCTGCAGTAAATCCACCGACAATTAAAGGGCCACCCGCGATGGCATAAACCTGATTGTCGTAGCCTTTAAGTGGAGTTTGTTCCAACCCTCCACCATACAAACTTGTCGCGTCATCCATTAACGAGATCGTGGCCCTAACAGGTTCGCCCGCCCGGGCAAACGGTGGAATTTCAGCCTTCACAGTAACAGCTGCCATACTTCCAGTCGGTACCGTCTGGGTCAGTACGCCAAAGTTTCGCAGCATGTTACTTGCGAGGTCCTGAGTCAAAGGAGATTTTCCACCGGTTCCCTTGAGCCCGGTCACCAACCCGATACCCGTCAGGTAGTTAACCCGATGACCTTCGATGCTGGTAATGTCTTTGATCCGAATGGAAAAAGCAGCTGGATCAATAGGCGCAGACGCCAAATGAGGTCGCGGCTGGACCGGAGCCAAGCCCTGCGCGAGCTCAACTCGCTGAATCGGCACCAGCCGCGTCACTTGTCTTTGTGACGAGAGTGGACGGGCTTGATTGACCAGTCGCCGACCGTAACCTGGTCGATCAGGTTGATTGCTTAATTGCTGCGCAACCGACCAGCAACTGCTCCCAAGCACGAGAACGCTGATAAAAGCGAACTGAAAAATTGTTTGTTTGACTGTCATGTCGTTTAGTAAGACGTCGAGTTAAATTCGATTTGTCATCAAAGTTCGATTGTCAATTTCTGACCAACCATCAAGCTGAATCAATACGGCCAAATACGATTGAGCTTGCGCCCAAGCCAGCCCTGATTGATGAATCGTTTTTCGGCACCTTCATCGTCAGTCGTTTCGTATTTGATCACGAGGTTAGATATCATTTGTGATGAAACAACGTTTTGCATACTCACATCGACGCTCCGAACGACGCCGGTCAAAATCAGTTTGCGGTTGTCGCCTTCCAACGAAACATTGCGCGATCCGCTAATCAACAAGTTGCCGTTGGGCAGCGTATCAACAACCATCACAGTAAACCGATCGAGAAATTCTCGGGCGCTTCGGTACTGGGCATCGCCATTGAAATTGCGAGACGCCCCGGAGTCCTGATCAAAACCGAGATTGCCGGCTGCCGCTCCTAGCCCGCCACCCAATCCATACGTTCCGTTCAGCTCAGAAGTTGAACTGTTGGACTTTCGCAACAATCGCTGGTCATTGTTTTGCACATCGGACTGTTCGTTGATCGTGACAAACAAAAGATCACCAGCCTGATGCGCTTTTACGTCCGCGAAGAAATTGTTCATTCGCACATCACGCCGCTGCCACAAAGATGGAGTTTGTGCTGACGCGTCGGTAACGACGACCACACTCAAAAGTGAGGCTGCGAGACAAGCACAGGTAGTTGAAATTTTGGTCATGAGTTGGATTTTGGTTTGGGTCAACTTTTTAGAATCGCACTTCGGCGGTCGAAGCATCGATGACTTTGGCCATGATTCGTTCTTTGGTCTTTGCATTGATCAAACTGATATGGTCGCCAACGTTGCCACTTTCCAATGCCTTGGCATCTTTCAAAACCACTTGCAAAGATCCACGCCGCGCAATGACGCTGACTATCGAGTTCTTTTTAAGGATAAAATCGTTTCGAGTTCGAACGTTTCCAATCAGATTGGTTTTGATCAATTCGTATTGTTGGATATCGTTTTGAACCTGTTTGCCAACGACTTGCTCGAAGGATGCAAAACGAATGTTTCGATTGACGACAGGCCTTCGAACGGACTCGATATTGTCCGCACTCAACGTTTGGCCTTTGGAGATATTGGATTTCGCCACAACCAAATCTCGGATCAAAGCAATGGAAACCGGAATTCTGCGCGATACGGGCTCGCCGGTTTGAGTTTGAACCAATACGGTGATTTGCTGCCGTCCCAGTGGGATGTCGGAAGACAAAGTTGGCACGATTCTGAAATCTGTGAAATCAAATTTCCCGTTTTCGAAATCCGAAAACCGTTCATCCAATGTGACTTGGATATCTTCTGCTGCGATCACGAATTGTTCGGCTAGTTGTTGACGAAGCCTAATTCCAATCGCTTGCCGAACGTTTGAGACGTCTTGTGCGATAACAACGACTTGCTCAGGTCCACTAATTCGCAAGCGGTCTTGTGAGATGCCCGCCAGCATCAATCGAAATTGAATTTGCTTTTTGGTGATTGCGATCGACCGATTAGCGATTTCTGATTGGCCGTCGGTTTGCTGTTCGAAATCATCGAAACTGTCTAGGTCTAAGCCGGACAATCGCTTATTGAGTTGAGAGTTTGTACTCTTGAGATTGGCGACTTGTCCAATCCGAATTGTCGTCTCGAGCGAATGAATCTCGTCTTCGCGAAGTTCAATTGAAATGATTGAATCTGGTGAACTGATCGAATTCGCCGAATTCCGTTGACTCTGAAAACGGGGCGCAGCAAATGTGGAAGTAGCAGTTTGAAAGACCAGCGAGAGCGCAAACAGACTCGCCAGACTTACAGTAGTCAATCTGCCAGGTGAACGGGCCGCCAATAAGAAGTTGTTTTCGAAAATGAGTTTCATCTGGTTCTAAGAAGAGAAGTTTGTTTCATTGAAATTTTGGTAAAGCAAATCTGACGCGTCGTGCGGACGGATTTCAAATTTGAAATTAGTGATTTGAAATTGATTTTCGAAAGCGAGTAGCAAGAAGAGCAAAAATTCCGAATTCCGCACTCCACACTCCACACTCCACACTCCACATTCCACATTCCACATTCCACATTCCGCATTCCGCATTCCGCATTCCGCATTCCGCATTCCGCATTCCGCATTCC